>JAYVYF010000408.1:0-2331 GCA_043784585.1 Burkholderiales bacterium | reverse complement strand
TTGAATGAAAGCGCCACGTCGATATCTGTTTCGCATTCGGCTAACGTTTGAGTCGGCAGCGCGAACATCATGTCGAGATTGATGTTGTCAAAATTATGCTGCGCAATATCAACCGCGCGCCGGGCCTCATCATCGTTATGAACGCGACCCAACGCTTTCAACTGTGCCGCGTTAAAACTTTGAATGCCGATGGAAAGCCGATTTACGCCCGCGTCGCGAAAGCTGCGAAATTTTTCCGCTTCAAAGGTGCCAGGATTTGCCTCCAGCGTAATTTCGGCCTCTGAATCGAGGGTGACGCGGGCGCGAACCGCGGCGAGAATCGTGTCGATGCCGCGCGCCGAGAATAAACTAGGGGTGCCGCCGCCAAAAAAAACCGAGTACACGCGCCGCCCCCAGATTTTGGGCAGAGTGTAGTCCAGATCCGAAATCAGGCAATCAATGTATTGCTGCTCGGGAATGGCAGTTTTCGATTCATGCGAATTGAAATCGCAGTAAGGGCATTTGCGGATACACCACGGGATGTGAATGTAGATTGACAACGGCGGCAATATCGAGAGGCTAATGTGGCGTGCCGATCCAAGCATAACAGGTTGAATATCCCCACCGTTGCTGGAGTTTGAAATGCTGTTCATAGGCGAAACTGTGCCAGCTTTTTTGCCAGTTCACGAATCGCAATGCCGCGATGGCTCTCGCGAATTTTCACCTCGGCCGGTAATTCGGCAGACGTGCAACCGTATTGCGGCAGATAGAAATGCGGGTCGTAACCGAAGCCGCCCGCGCCACGCGCCTCAGCCACAATTTCGCCATGCCATGCGCCGTCTGCAATCACGGGATGGGGGTCATCTGCATGTTGAACCAATACCAGTGCCGCGTAATAAAATGCCCGCCTATCTGCAATGCCGTGCATCGCAGCCACGAGTTTTTCGTTATTGCGCGCATCGGATCTTGCGTTTGCATCCGTCCCGCCGGCAAATCTGGCCGAATACACGCCGGGTGCACCCCCCAGTGCCGGCACACAAATGCCGGAATCATCCGCCAGCGCAGGCAGCCCGGTGGCGCGCGACGCATGCCGCGCTTTAGCGAGCGCATTTTCGATAAACGTTGCGAACGGTTCCTCAGCCTCGCCCACCCCAAGTGTGCTTTGCGCAACGGCGGCAAAATCAAACGTCTTCAAGAGTTCTGCGAATTCGCGCAGTTTGCCCGCGCTATTACTGGCAATTACAATTTTTTTCATAGGAACAAGAATAGCTGAATAGAGAAGCCACGGCGTACACAACCGACCAGAGGAGGTTTTTCCCAAAATGCGCCAATGCGGTAAAATCAATGCATAACGTTTTTAACCACGGTTTCACCACTCCCGCTCAGGAAAATAAAATGACACTTCGCGTAGCCATTAATGGCTATGGCCGCATCGGCCGCAATATTCTCCGCGCTCACTACGAAGGCGCGGTGGCAGGCAAACCCAAGCATGATATTCAAATTGTTGCCATCAACGATCTCGGTCCCGTTGAGACCAATGCACATCTCACGCGCTATGACACGGCACACGGCAAGTTTCCCGGAACGGTCACGGTTGAAGGCGAATACCTGATCGTCAGTGTTGGCAACCTCAGCGACAAAATCAAGGTATTTTCCCAACGCGATCCTGCCTTGATCCCATGGGGCGATTTGAATGTGGATGTGGTGCTGGAGTGCACCGGATTTTTTACCACCAAGGAAAAAGCGTCCGCGCACATTAAAGGGGGTGCCAGGAAAGTGATCATTTCAGCACCCGGCGGAAAAGATGTGGATGCGACCGTCGTCTACGGCGTCAATCAAAACGTGCTGACAAGTGTGATGACGGTGATTTCGAACGCCAGCTGCACGACCAATTGTCTGGCACCGCTGGTCAAGCCCTTGAACGACAAAATTGGGGTGGTGAATGGCCTGATGACCACGATTCATTCCTATACCAATGACCAGGTGCTGACCGATGTGATGCACGAAGATTTGCGCCGCGCGCGTTCGGCCACGATGTCGATGATCCCGACCAAGACGGGTGCTGCCACCGCCGTTGGCCTGGTGTTGCCGGAATTGAACGGCAAGCTCGATGGCTACGCAATTCGCGTACCCACCATCAACGTCTCGCTGGTTGACCTTTCCTTCATCGCCGCGCGCGATACCACCGTTGATGAAGTCAACGCCATCATGAAAGCGGCAGCTGACGCGCCCGGCATGAAGGGCATTCTGGCCTACAACACTGCGCCCCTGGTGTCGGTCGACTTCAACCACGACAGTCATTCATCCTCGTTCGACGCCACGTTGACCAAAGTATCCGGTCGTCTGGTGAAG
>JAYVYF010000407.1:0-8601 GCA_043784585.1 Burkholderiales bacterium | reverse complement strand
ATGGTTCCTTGGAAAATCGTGTTTGTGCCGATAGTGGCGTCCGCGGTAGGTACCCAAAATACATTCTTGGCCTGTGCGCCGCCGGTTAGCAGAACGCTGCCGGTTACAGTGGTCAATGAAGAGCCGATTTGAAAGACCCAGACAGCGTTGGCGTTGCCACCCGCATCAAGCGTTACCGGTGCAGGGCCACCGATCAAAATGGTGGTGGCCGATGTGTAGGTACCCGGTGGCAGAGTCTTGCCGCTCAGATCTGCGCCCCCTCCCAAAGAGTTGGGGCCGACGCCTGGCGGGAGTGCTTTTAAGTAGTTATAAGCTACTAGCAAATCAGCTTTGGCTTGTGCAGCGGCCGCATCATTTACGTGTATCACACCGTTAACCTGCGGCGGGGGAATACCCTGTGATGTGCCTGGACTCAGTGCCACATTGCCGTTGATTAAGGTCGGCCCGGTGCTTGTAATAGCGGAGGTTGACATTATCCCGTAGGTGCTGGCCGAACCGAGTGGTACTGCCGACGGCGGCGGTGGTGGATTACAGGTAGCGGTAGAGCTCGCCGTTGTAAAGCTCCAGATGAAATCGCTCAACATGGTATTCGCAGGAATTGCCGTATCTTTAACACCGTTCGTGCCACCTTTGATAGTTGCCGTATAGGTGGTAGAAATAGCAAGCGCACTTTGTGGTGTGAAGGTGGCAATACGGCCAGTCGCAGAATCGAGCACCACCGATGAAGCCACGACGGATGCTGAAGCTGGTGGAGGTCCGACCACGGTGAAGGTAGCGGTAGTGACCGTAAGGGGATCCATCCTGAAACCGGAGGGCACGTTAAAGGTTGCGTTAATGGCTGCGTTAGGGCACACATTGCTTGCGTTCGCAGAGGGATTAGTCGACTGCACTGAAACATTGGCCGTTGTCACTGGCGGTGTCACTGGCGGTAGCACTGATGTTCCCGTCGTGAATGTCCATATATAATTACTGGCTGCCGGCAGCGGCGCCTGATTGCCTGCCAGCGCATTGCCGGAGAGATCGGTTGCTGCCGTTGTGATGGTTGCCGTGTAAGTCGTGTTGACAGCAAGCAGTGCGGTTGGCGTGAACGCGGCAGTTCTGGTACCGACAGCGTAGCTCACACTGCCTGATGGTGAAACACAAGGCGCAACGCAAGTTACCGTAAAGCTGGCTCCGTTGATGGTGGCCGGGGCCATATCTTTACTAAATGCTGCCGTAATCGCCGAGTTGATTGCAGCACCCGTAGTCGGACCCGGTATTGTCGTTGCTGGGACGGTTAGGATTACCGTTGGACGAGTTGTGTCCGGCGTGATACCCGTCGTAAATTGCCATACATAAGGGCTTGCCAGGGAAAGACCAGTAGCAATGCTCCGGGCACCCGTTATGGTTGCTGTATACAAAGTCAGCGGCGCAAGCGAAGTTCCCGATGCCAGCGTGAAGGTAGCAACTCGGTTGGTGGAATCGAGCGTTACCGTTCCAACAGGATTGGCACACGGTGGGGCACAGGTCACGCTGAAGCTCGCGCCACCCGATAGCGGTGCCATAGGCTCGCTGAAGACCGCGTTAATAATGGTGTTGTTGACTGGCACGCCGGTTGCGTTAGGAACGGGTGCTACGGCGGTCACGGTCGGTGCAAGTACCGCATTCGCACCCGTGCCGAGAATGGGATCTTGCCTGCCTCCACTGCCGCCTCCGCATCCCGCCACCAAGGCGGTCACTAAAACGGGTATTGCCCAAAATAGTCGTTTGGAATAACGTTCAAATCTATTCATCATGTTCTCCTTCGTGTTTAGGTTTAATTCATTTTTATTGCCGCTCGCTCAAGCAGGGCCACCAAATGAACGAGTCGTGACAAAAATCAGGGTGGTAAGAAATTGCATCAATTAAAAGCAACGCGCGATGGGAACTTAAATTTCGCAATGGCTTTTGAATTAAAGACTTGGTAAATCCAGCATCAAGTCATAACTTAAATTTAATTTTCAATGCAAACCAACTATTCCGTATTTTCTAGTAAAACCCCGAGAAAGGAGAGGAGCGCCTGCCCTGACTTGGTGTAGGTAAACGCCTACAAAATAGGGGTAGATTTTCACGAGTTTTTCCGCGGCAACGAGCCTCGTTTCCGACCGATGATGCGGCAATAAAACTGCTCTACCTGGGATTACGCAATATCGCGAAAAACAGGACCATGCCAATCCAAAATTGCTCCTACCCCCGTAAAATGGATTTACACAAAATTTAGGAAACCCTCGACTGGACCGAATCGATCCACGTGCCATCAAGCCGAAGGCCAAAAAATCATGCGATGCTGACAATACCTCGTGATGTCTCGCGCCAAAACATCATGCAATCAAGAACTGGATGGCTTGTGGTCGTGCTACGAAGATCACGTTCCATTTGCGCTGTCTAAACAACGCTGATGTTGCACCACATCCCCATGCAAGCGTTACACCATGCGCGTTTTTAGGAAAGTATCAAAAGCCGTATTGAACGCTGTTTCGACTTCAAAATATGGCAACGCGCCCGCCGCAAAAATGCTGAAACACCAATTCGGTTTTTTATCGATGATAAATTTGCCGCGATAGTCAGTGAAGTCACCGCGCGTGCCGTGTGACATCCACACCGGCATGTCGAGCGCCTCATAAACAGTGTGGATATCCGCGCTGAAAAGATGCGCTGACAAAAAATGTAACGGCGCAAATTTGGCGCCTGCACATTTGGTAGTGAGCACACCGTATTGCCATAATATTTCGTCAATCGCCTTTGATCCCCAAGTGCGCTCCAGAAAATAGCGAATCACGCCAGGCCGGGTGAGGCCACGAAAAATAGCGTCGCTCCAACCGGGCGCCGGGCCAACAAGCAGGCGATAGAGCCACTTGACCTGACGCGTTGTGCCCGGTGGCGCACGACGCTTGCGCAAGCCACTAAAACCTGTCGGGCTGACCAATGCCAGACTGCAAAATGCAGCCGGTGATTCCATCGCGGCACGCGCTAAATATTCACAAGACAATGAGACGGCCAGCGCATCAATCGGCGCATTGCCGCAACGCAGATGAATCTGTGCCACCAACGCATGTAGCGCATCGGTCATCAGACGCGGCGTGTAAGGCCGATCACTGCGATCTGAAAAACCAAAGCCGGGCAAATCAATGGAAAACACCGTATGCGTCGCCCGATAATGCTCATGCAGGGGCCGCACTTCAGCTGCTGAAGCAGAGGCGTTGATACTGTGCACCAACATCAGCGGCGGTCCATTACCCGCCACATACATGCTTAGGCGGCCGGCGATGCTGTCGAATTCAAACCGTTCGCCGCTGACGGCCGGGGACAAGGTCGTTAGCATGTACGCGTCGCGATCTTTGCATGAAAAAGTGCGCATGCATGACGGTATTCCGTGCGAATAAAAGTCAGCTTGGCGTAAGGTGGCGATGGCATGATGCTAATTCCAATGAGGGTAAAATGTAGCTGCAAAAAATTAATAAAACCTAATATTGGCCGGCGTTGTGGAGCATTTATGGTCCGAAGCGCCCGCCAGTCAACGAGCTTACCGGTCGCATTAACACTTGTCGAGCGAGCAGAAAGTGAAAAATCACTGGCGACGGCCGCGAAAAGTCATCATAGCGTACGCGGCTATCCGAGAAATAAATCAACTTATAATGGCGGTAGTTGTGTTCTCAAAGTGACTAGCGTCGGCGCGAGTTCAGTCCGGTTGAGAATTTTTCGCAATATCTACTTTTAAGAAACCCAATGCCTGAAAGTACCAGTCTACCCGCCCTTGAATTCGCCCCAAACCCGATCACAGAAGATCGCATCTGGCATGACGATGGCTGGCGCGCCCGCGTGATTAAAAACGAGGATGACGACGGCTGGGCGGTGGAAATGACCAAGGACGGCGAGCCCGAGCCGGGGTTGGTCGTGCCGTGGACGATGGGACGCGACAAGAAAAATCCTAAGCCGCTGGATGTCTCCGCGTTTCATGTTTTGCTACGCGCGGCGCGCGAAATCCGCATGCGACATGAGCATCAACTGCACGCATCACTGAACAAAAAGGTGGTGGTGCGGGTTAACGATGCCGATATCGTGGTGACGTTGGCGATTGTTCCCGACGAAGATGCGCCCTACGCAACACTGACTGCAAGGCCCGCGCGTGATCGCGGCGCCGCGGCGCTGGCTGAGGTACGGGTGGCGGCATCGTTCAAGCTGACGGACGCGAGTGCGACTGCGTGGATAGAAAATGGCTTTGAGCGGCCCGCGTAGCTAACATCGCCATTGATACGGCACACAAGTCACGAGGGCGTGCGGCTGGCTCGCTTTGGGGTAAAAATTATTAGCCCGGTAGGTCGGGCACGTTTCACGAGTTGGCCTTAAGCCTTTTGCCCCACGTCGTTCATCGCATCGACGTAACTCAAAAAATAGCATCCGGTTTAAATCCAAAGCAATTCCCCTCTTTCCGCCGCTTCCGCCGTTTCAAAATTCAAACCCCGGCATCCATGCAGCGTTTGAAGCCTTCATGTGCTGAAGCACCCGTCAACGCAAGGGCTTACGTCACGTCCACTCGCGCTCTTGCTCGCGCTCAAATTCGCAAGCCCCTCACCAAAACCGACGCCCGCAATGATTTCGTTAAATACGCCTACGACAACCGAAACCGTGTCACCAGATTAAGTGCTTCTCTGCGAACGCCAACCCAGACGCTTGGCAAATTGCTAAATTTATGACGTAGTTGATTAGGCAATATTTCGATGTATGTACAGAAATACAGTAAATTGTTGATTATTCAAACTTTTTCCTCTGAAGTTACTTTAAGTCTCAAGCCTATGTTATTAATTATCAACAAAGTTTTCCACAGGCGTTTTGCGTAAACATTTGCGTGTAAGTCACTGACAAATAACGAAAAAATCCTTAGACCCGCTTGACCTCGGGTTTTTTATTGCCTATAGTGTCCACAAGTGGTGAAAAGTGGGAATTTAATAAATTCGAAGTTTATTGGCCCACAAATGGCGAGTGCGAAGGAGATTCAGTGTTTCAAGGGGCTTCACAAATCAGTCTGGATGCGAAGGGCCGCCTGGCAGTGCCAGTAAAGCATCGCGACCCCTTGAGCGCACCGTCTACAGGAAAATTAATCCTGACCGCCCATCCCGAAGGCTGCATGTTGCTTTATCCACTCGCGGCGTGGGAACCGATTCGCGACAAGTTGATGGCGTTTCCGAGCCTGGATCGCACGGCTGCTTTGTGGAAACGGCTGCTGATGGGGTTTGCGGAAGAGCTAATGCTTGATAACGCGGGCCGTATTTTGATTTCGCCCGAGTTGCGTAACTACGCCGGGATCGAAAAGCAAATCATGATGGTCGGGCAGGGCAGCCATTTTGAGTTGTGGAATTTGGCGGCATGGAATGATCAGTTAAAAGCGCTGACCGCCCGCACGGCGGGATTGCCGCCGGGCACCGAGAGTTTTTCTCTCTGATCGGGCGCTGTGAATGAATCCAGCATTGCGCCAACCCACATTACTGTTTTGCTTCACGAAGCGGTTGAGCAATTGGCAATTCAGGCAGATGGCGTTTACGTCGATTGTACGTTTGGGCGCGGCGGTCACAGCCGTGAAATTCTCAAAAAATTGGGGCCGAACGGCAGGCTGATCGCGATTGATCGTGATCTCGCGGCGCATGACGCGAACACCATCGAGGATGAAAGATTTACGTTGGTGCATGCGGCGATGAGTGATGTGGCGGTCGTGTTGAAACAGCACAACGCAGAGCAAGTAGATGGAATTCTGGCTGATTTGGGTGTCTCTTCACCACAGCTGGATGCAGCAGAGCGAGGTTTCAGCTTCAGGTTTGATGCGCCGCTCGATATGCGGATGGATCAGAGTTCGGGTGAGACGGTGGCAGATTGGTTGGATCGGGCAGAAGAACGCGACATTGGAGAGGTCATTTGGCGCTATGGTGAAGAACGGTTTGCTAAGTCGATTGCAAGGAAGATTGTTGCGGCAAGGGGCGGCGGACGTATTCGGACCACGCGCGAGCTTGCCGCGCTCGTGGCAGAAACTGTCCATACGCGCGAGCCGGGCCAACACCCCGCAACCCGCACGTTTCAAGCTCTACGGATTTTCATCAATAAAGAGCTTGAAGAAATAGAAAAAGTTTTACCGCAGGCAGTGAAATGTTTGCGGACGAAAGGCAGATTGGTCGTGATCAGTTTCCACTCATTGGAAGACCGCATCGTGAAGCGCTTTATGCAAACCGCTTCCAAGGCAGATCGTCTGCCCTCGAATTTCCCGATTCGCGCCAATGAAATCAACGAAGCCACGCTCGCGGTGATCGCTCGCCCGATCAAACCCAGTGACGCAGAAGTGTTGGCAAATCCACGTTCGCGCAGCGCGATCATGCGCGCGGCGGAGCGGACCGCGGTGAGTGCGAAATGACACGGGTTAATTTAATTTTGTTAATCACGCTGGTCGGCTGCGCATTGTCCGTCGTCACATCGCAACACAAAGCGCGCAAATTATTCATGGAGCTGCAAACCGCACAGGACGACGAGCGCAAGCTCGATCAGGAATGGCGCGAATTACAGATTGAAAGCCAGACGGTCGGTACTGGCAAACGGATTGAACAAAAAGCGCAGCGCGATTTGGGCATGACGCAACCTGACCCGAAAAAGACCGTGATTTTGGTCGTAGATTCGAACGCCGTTGCGAATGCGGATGGTGCTGTGCCCGCACTGATTGCCAGGCCATGAACTTTTCCTCACGCAAAATTGCCTCGCCGGACCTGCGCTTAAAGCTTGAGGCATGGCGTTCGCGCTTCGTGCTGATTTTCTGCCTCGGTGCATTTTTGCTTTTGATCGGCCGATCGTTTTACTTGCAGGGTTTTGATAATGATTTCCTGCAGGCCGAAGGCGAGGCGCGCTTTGTGCGCGTAGTGGATATGCCTGCGTCACGCGGTGCGGTAATGGATCGCAATGGCAGGGCGCTTGCGATTTCTACTCCCGTCGAATCAATCTGGGCCGCACCGTCCGCCATGAAACAGCTTGACAGCGCGCAAATCAACAAGCTCGCTGCGGCGCTGGCGATGGAACCCAAAGCGCTGAATATCCGGCTGGCCGACAAAGAGAAAAATTTTGTGTGGATAAAGCGCCAGATGCCACCTGATCAGGCGGCACACATCATGGCGCTAAAAATTCCAGGTGTATTCCAGCAACGCGAATTTCGACGCTTTTATCCCATTGGTGAAACCGCGGCGCATGTGATCGGCTTTACCAGCGTGGAAGATCAGGGCCAGGAAGGCATTGAACTGGCGCAACAGGGTTCATTGGCGGGCTCGCCCGGCCAGCGCCGTGTGATTAAAGATCGCAAGGGCCGCATTGTTGAAGACGTGGAAAACTTAAAAATTCCGCGTGAAGGCAAGCCGCTAAGTTTGTCGATTGATGAGCGCCTGCAATATATTGCGCATCGCGAATTGAAAGCGGCGGTCGAGTTGAACAAAGCCAAGGGTGGCGCGCTGGTCATGCTCGACGCGCATACCGGAGAAGTGCTGGCGCTGGTGAATCAGCCGGACTTTAACCCCAATAATCGTACCAACGTGCAAATGCAGCAAATGCGCAATCGCAGCGTCACGGATACGTTTGAGCCCGGCTCGACGTTCAAACCGTTTGCGGTTTCAGCGGCACTTGAAGCAGGTATTGTGAAACCAGAAACCGTCATCGTGACCGGTAATGGACTCACGATTGGCACCAAGACCATTACTGACACACATCCTGCGCCGCAAATGACAGTGTCGGAAATTATTCAGAAATCGAGCAATATTGGCAGCGCCAAATTAGCGTTGCAATTGCCGTCCGAAAAGCTCTGGAGTTTTTATAACGAGCTCGGCTTCGGGCTGACGCCTAAAACCGGTTTTCCGGGCGAGGCGTCGGGGCGTTTGCGCGCGGTCAGCACCTGGAAGCCGATTGAGCAGGCGACGATGGGCTACGGCTACGGGGTGTCGGTCAGTGCAATTCAAATGGCGCGTGCCTACACCGTCTTTACCAATGACGGTGTGCTGTTGCCGGTAACGTTTTTGAAGCGCGACGGGGACGTGATTGGAAAGCAAATTGTGTCCGCGAAAACCGCGCGCGCGATGTCACGGATGCTGGAAAACGTGACTGAGCTTGCCGCAAAAAAGGGCCAGGTGCAAGGTTATCGCGTGGCGGGCAAAACCGGCACGGCCTACAAACTCATCAATGGTCAATACGACCAGAATCGCTATCTCGCCTCGTTCGTGGGCTACGGCCCGGTGTCAAATCCGCGCTACATTCTAGCGATCACGATTGACGAGCCATCTGCCGGCAAACACTATGGTGCGGAAGTATCGGCACCGGTATTTTCAAGTGTGATGACCCAGGCATTACGTATGGCAGGTGTGCCGCCTGATGCGCCAGTCAGCGAAGTGGCCGCCGCCAGCGTGGTGGCTGTGAAAGAGCGTGGCTGAGATGCACCCAAAATCAACAAAACATCGGCCCACGCAATGACACCCGCGGTGATTCCGTTTGCAACGATCAAGGGCTTGCTGACCGCGATCGATCAATTACCGGCGCAGATAAACAATGCCACTGCCAGTAGTCGCGAAGCGC
>JAYVYF010000406.1:0-7616 GCA_043784585.1 Burkholderiales bacterium | reverse complement strand
CTTTCGGAAAACGTCAGCCGTATGAAGGTGCAGCTGCGCGAGATCGAAATTCAAGCAGAAACACAGATTCAATCGCGCACCAAAGAACAACAAGAGCTTGGTGCTGAATTTGATCCGCTAGAATTCGACCGATTCTCGCGCATGCAAGAGATTACGCGTTTCCTGGCCGAGAGCCTGAACGACGTGGTGACGCTGCAGCAGTCCCTCAATTCCAATATTGACGAGACCGAAGCCGCGCTGCTGCAGCAGGCACGTTTGAACCGCGATCTGCAGCAGGGCCTGATGGGTGTGCGGCTGGTGCCATTGGGCAATTTGCAAGATCGCTTTTACCGCCTCGTTCGGCAGACGGCAAAAGAGCTCGACAAAAAAGCAAATCTTGAGTTTCGCGGTGTACGTGTAGAAATTGATCGTTCGGTGCTCGAAAAAATCACCGCACCGTTTGAGCACTTGCTGCGCAATGCTGTGTCGCATGGGCTCGAAATGCCGCACGAGCGAACCGCGCAAGGCAAATCGGAAATTGGTGAAATCACCATCGACGCACGTCAGGCGGGTAACGAGATTATGTTGACACTGTCAGATGATGGCGGCGGACTGAATTTCACGCGAATTCGCGAAAAAGCTATCCAGCAAGGATTGCTAGCGGCGAATGACGAAGTGACTGAAGCGCAACTCACCCAGTATATTTTCATGGCCGGTTTTTCTACCGCTAATGAAGTCACACAGATTTCAGGCCGCGGCGTTGGTATGGACGTGGTGCGCAGCGAGATCGTTTCCCTCGGTGGCCGTATTGATATCAGCTCCACACCGGGCCGTGGCACGTCGTTTACCATTGCGCTACCACTCACGCTCGCCGTGACCCAGGCAGTGATGGTGGTGGTCAATGAAATCACCTACGCCATCCCATCGGTGATGATCGAACAAGTTCAAGAATACAAGGGCAAGCGCTATGAACCGTTGCTGGAGCTCAATGAAATAGACTGGAAAGGCAACAAGTACCCGCTGCGCTCGATGGAAGCCATGCTAGGGGGCAAGCCCACTATTTCAGCACAGCGCAAGGCCGTCGTGATTCTTGCCAAGAGCGGCCAGCAGCGCGCCGCCGTGCAGGTGGACGAAATTATCGGTAATCGTGAGATTGTGGTGAAAAACATTGGTCCACAACTTGCCCGCTTGGTCGGCGTTGCCGGTGCCACAGTAATGGGCTCTGGTCAGGTTATCCTGATTTTGAATCCGGTACAGCTGGTGTTCCGCGAGGCTGCTACCGTCAAGGTGGAAAAGGTCAGCAAGGTTGAGAAAGCCACGAACGATATCTCAATATCTGAAGCGACGGCAACGGGGTCTGCAACAGAGCCGTCGCAGGCAACACCTGAAATCGTGGCGCTGACCGATGCTGAAATGATGCGGGGGCCATCGCTCGCCGAAACTATTGCGGCAAATCTGTTCGACGAGGGTGGATTTATCAAGGACGATGTGCCCACGCTTGCGCGCACTATTCCGCTGGTGATGGTGGTGGATGATTCGCTTACCGTGCGCAAAATTACCAGCCGTATGCTGATTCGCGAAGGCTTTGAAGTCGCGACGGCGAAAGATGGTGTGGATGGGCTGCAGCAGTTGCAGGATATTCAGCCTGATATCATCCTGCTCGATATTGAAATGCCGCGTATGGATGGATTTGAATTCGCGCGCAACGTGCGTGCGGATCCGAAAGCGCGCGACATTCCAATCATCATGATTACCTCGCGTACAGCGGACAAACACCGTAATCGGGCGATGGAGCTGGGCGTGAATGAATACATGGGTAAGCCATACCAGGAAGAACAATTGCTGGCGATGATTCGCTCATATACCAGACATATCGCGGCTGCAAAATAGCCGGCTAGGCCAGCAAAAAATAGCCCCCAAGGCCAACTTAGAAAATAGGCAAGAATCAAATCAGGCTTGCCGCAATGTCCTGTTGCACACGTTCATTACCCAACAAAAAACCGGCTGACGCCGGTTTTTTGTTGGGGCAATCCAGAATTTCTAGCCTACGTCTTTGCCCAGTTCACCCAGCCCAAGTAGGACGTTGCCAACACAATAATGCCAAACAAAATTCGATACCATGCAAAAATTTTGAAGTCATGGGTGCTCACATAACGAATAAACCAGCGCACCACGATAAATGCGCTTATGAACGAGGCGATAAAGCCAACGCTGAACATCGGAATATCACTTGCCGATAATAGGGTGCGGGCTTTCCAAAGCGAATAAACGGTGGCACCCATCAGAGTGGGGATCGCCAGGAAGAAGGTAAATTCGGTCGCACATTTTCGGGAAAGTCCAAAGAACATTCCACCGATAATTGTTGCGCCGGATCGTGAAGTACCGGGGATCAGCGCAGCACATTGTGCAATGCCAACCTTTAGCGCATCTTGCCATGTCATTTGGTCAATCGATTCAACGCGCGGTGGCAATCCGTTGGCGGCGCGCATTTTGTACCAGCGCTCGGCCAACAGGATGATGACGCCACCAATAATAAAAGCAAGCGCAATTGGAAATGGGTGGAATAGCGCGGCCTTTAGTGTTTTATAAACGGCCAGTCCCACCAGCACAAACGGTAAAAAAGCAACCAAGATATTAATCGCAAAACGCTGTGCAACCACGTCCTTCAAAACGCCTGAAAATGTGGTGATTAGCCGCTGGCGAAATTCCCAGCACACCGCGAGGATGGCACCAGGCTGGATCACAATCTCGAATACCTTCATTTTGTCGTCGCCCGCAAGCCCCAGCAAATCAGCTGCCAGCACCAAATGACCTGTGGAAGAGACCGGTAAAAATTCTGTCAACCCCTCGACAGTACCGAGAATGAGCGCCTTGACTAAAAGAATTATGTCCAACGTTGCCCTTTCAAGCGTTATCTCATGACCAGTGCAATGCCTTCACGGCGCACATCAATTCGTTGTGGGTTCGAGGCCAAGCCATAGCGGGCTAATTCGGCTTCCGTGAACGTTCTCAACGGCTTGTCTTCAATGTTATCGCGTGCGAGAGAAGATGCGACTCGTGCCAGCGCACCTGAAAGCGCATCCGGCATATTGTCGACACGAATCGTGTCGACCCGAACATCGTTGATAAAAATTGAGCGGCTGGACGCATCGTAGTGCGGTTTTCCTGACATCGACACCATGCCCGCAACGGTTTTATTGGATAGTAACAACTTGATCTGCACATCGAAAGTGACCGCCAGACGCGCTTCTTTGCCTACCTCCTCACGCGCATCGACGCGTGGCCGCGTGAGTGAAACATCGAGTAGTCCCGCCACACTTTTGTCCAGTGGAAACCGATTTGCCAGACGCTCGGTTAATTCCGCATATGAAAATTTGATCTCACCAAGCCCCAGCAAATTGCTTGCGCAACCCGCCGCCAGGACAAGGTAAGCCGCGCAAAGTGTCAGTCCAGCATATCGTCGAAGTACCATCAAAATAGTAGATAAATCACGTTAAATTTGAGAGAAAGAAAGAGTATAGCGACGCCAAACGAAAGCTCATAAATAAAAGCTGATAAATTAAACATCAATAGACACGGACATCTTAGGACATAATTGCTCCAAACGACGCGCCAGCGCTAGTGTTTAAAATTATCCCTCTGCTGACGCCAGCATCTTTGCCACGCGCTCGATGTCCGCGCCGGTCAGCTTGCGGCGCCACGCTCTGGCGCCGGAGAGCCCTTTGTAGAGTCCAACCATATGTCGCATCACCGCGTGGCGGGTGGATCCGGCGGCGACTTGCTCATCAGCGTATTCAATCATGGCGGCTTCCACTTCTTCACGGGCAGGTGCTTCATGCTCGTCACCATAGAATTCGCGATCCCACGACGCCAGCCAATAGGGATTGTGATACGCGTCACGGCCGATCATCACGCCGTCCACGTGCTGCAAATGTTCGTGTATTTGTTCGGTCGAATCGATTCCGCCGTTGATTACAATTTTTAGATGCGGAAAATCTTTTTTTAGTCGATAGACATGGCCGTATTTTAGCGGCGGGACTTCGCGATTCTCTTTTGGCGATAGGCCCTTGAGAATGGCGTTGCGGGCATGGGCAATGAAAACACTGCAGCCAGCCTCTGCCACACGACCGACAAAATCGCGGACGAATTCATATTCTTCGTGAGCATCAATACCGACGCGGTGTTTGACGGTAATGGGGATCGATGTCGCGTCCGCCATGGCTTTCACGCAGTCCGCCACCAGCGCTGGTTCCGCCATCAAGCATGCGCCAAAGCTGCCGCGCTGCACGCGTTCTGATGGGCAGCCGCAGTTCAAATTAATTTCGTCGTAACCCCATTTCTCACCGAGTTTTGCGCAAATGGCGAGGTCACCTGGTTCGCTTCCTCCCAGCTGCAGGGCAAGCGGATGCTCTGCCGAATTGAAATCCAGATGCCGTGGCTGATTGCCATGGATAAGCGCACCAGTTGTCACCATTTCGGTATAGAGCCTCGCACGGCGCGTAAGCAGGCGATGGAATTTTCGGCAATGCCGATCGGTCCAATCCATCATCGGAGCGACCGATAGGCGATGGCTAAGATTCTGGCCTTGCACTTGACGGTGCGAATCACTGATTGAGAAAGCTGTCATAAGTAGTCAAAATGTCCGTCAAAGAACAGAGCGGCCTGCGAAAAAAGCCGAAATGGTAAGAATGAAAGTGATTCCAACAGGCCGTTAGGTCAATCACTGCATTATCGACTAACATAAAGCCTCTGCAGAATTTAACGATATGATAAAAATGACCAAAGAATCTGATTTAGCTAGCCCTGATTTAGCCAACCCCAAGTTTGCCAACCCGGAGTCAGGCAACCCATTACTCGATTTTTCCAGCCTGCCACGCTTTGCCTCGATGCAGCCGGCGCACATTAAACCAGCCATGAACGTTTTGATCTCGGAAGCGCGCGCAACCATTGGATCGCTCTCGGCTGATCATGCGCCCGCAAGCTGGGAAAACTTCATTAGGCCCCTAGAAGACGTAAACGAACGGTTATCGCGCGCATGGGGTGTTGTAGGCCATTTGAACGGCGTCTTAAACTCGCCTGATCTGCGCGAAGCGTATAACGACATGCTGCCCATCATTACTCAGTATTGGACGGAGCTTGCGCAAAACGAAACCCTTTATGCAAAATACAAAGCGATTCGCGCCAGCAAACAATACGCTTCGTTGAGCCCCGCGCAAAAACAAGCGCTTGAGAATGAGCTGCGTGATTTTCGGCTGGGCGGCGCAGAACTGTCGATTGAAAAAAAGGCGCGCTATCAGCTGGTTCAGGAAGAATTGTCGTCACTGATGTCGACATTCAATGACAACGTGCTGGACGCCACCAACGAATTCGCGTCTTACATTAACGAGGAATCCGAGCTGTCGGGCGTGCCTGAAGATGTAAAAACAGTTGCTCGTGAAGCCGCCATGGCAGAAGGTAAAATGGGTTGGAAATTAACCTTGCACGGCCCGTGTTACGGCCCAGTTATGCAATATGCGGATAACCAGGTTGTGCGCGCTCGCCTGTACCGCGCCTACGTAACGCGCGGTTCCGAGCTCGGTGCCAACGCGGCCTGGGATAACAGCGCAATCATTACCCGCATGCTTCGGCTTCGCCACGAATCAGCTGTATTGCTGGGCTACAAAAACTATTCCGAAGTCTCTCTCGCCACTAAAATGGCTGATACGCCGGCCGACGTTATCGGCTTTCTGGATGACATGGTCGTCAAATCAAAATCGTTTGCGGAAGCGGATTGGAGAGAGTTGGTGGCCTTCGCCAAGGCCGAGCTGCACATGTCTGACGTAAATGCATGGGACGTTTCCTATGTGTCCGAAAAACTGCGTGAAAACCGTTATTCGTTTTCGGATCAGGAAGTGAAGCAATACTTTCAGGAACCGAAAGTGCTGGCGGGTTTATTTCATGTCATCGAAGCGCTGTATAACGTGAAAATCCGGGCTTCCAACACCGAAGTGTGGCATTCAGATGCGCGTTTTTATGATGTTTGCAATGTCGACGGCGGCATCGTCGGACAGTTTTATCTGGATCTCTATGCACGCGACGCAAAACGTGGCGGCGCATGGATGGACGATGCGATCAATCGCCGGATAAAAAACGGCGCAGTACAACATCCGGTCGCCTTTCTGACCTGTAATTTCGCCGCGCCGGTGGACGGAAAACCCGCGCTGTTTACCCATGATGACGTGATCACGTTATTTCACGAATTTGGCCATGGCCTGCATCAGCTACTGACTGAAATGGACGAACTAAGTGTGTCTGGTATCAACGGTGTGGAATGGGATGCTGTCGAGCTGCCCTCGCAATTCATGGAAAATTTTTGCTGGGAATGGGATGTGTTGAGACGCATGACGGCGCATGTTGACTCGGGTGAGGCTCTACCGCGTGCGCTGTTCGACAAAATGATTGCCGCCAAAAATTTCCAGGCAGGGATGGGCTTTGTGCGGCAGCTGGAATTTTCGCTGCTTGATATGCGCCTGCACTCCGGTTTTAATGCTGCCCACGATTCGGTGCACGATTTGGTGGCCGCGGTGAGGCGTGCCGTGGCAGTTGTGCAGTACCCTGAATTTAATCGCACATTGAATGCATTCGGCCATATTTTTGGCGGCGGTTACGCCGCCGGCTATTACAGCTACAAGTGGGCCGAGGTCTTGTCGGCTGACGCGTATGCGGCGTTCGAGGAAGGCAGCGCGCTCAATCCGGATATTGGCGTGCTCAATGCCGAAACAGGTGCCAAGTTCCGCCGCGAAGTACTGGGACGCGGCGGCAGTCGCCCGGCAATGGAATCATTCATTGCGTTTCGGGGCCGAAAGCCCGATATGGAACCGCTGCTGCGTCACAATGGCTTGAAGCTGGCGGCATAATTTTGGGAGGCTGGTACCACATGCGTGGAGGCGAAATAGTTAAAACGCGGCAGAATAAAACGTTGAACGCTCTGGTGTTTTTTGCCGTCCTCGCCGTAGCCATTGACAGCGTAGAGGCGCAGGCTCTCTATCGATGGGAGGATAAAGACGGCCGTGTTACTTATTCCGACATGCCACCGCCCAAAGACGCGAAGCTTCCTCAAGAGAAAAAGCTGGTTGACAATATTATCGAGCAAGACAAAATGCCTTTTGCGCAAAAAGCTGCGGCACAAAGTAATCCTGTGGTGCTTTATGCGAGCAATTGTGGCGAGGCTTGCGCGGTAGCTCGGGCATTGTTGAGCAAGCGAGGGATTCCTTTTGCTGAACGTAATCCAGAAAGCGACGCCAAAGCCGCCGCTAGCTTGAACGAACTCACCGGCGCGCTGGATGTGCCCACAATGACAGTGGGCGCGAACACACTTAAAGGCTTTTCCGAAAGCGCCTGGATGACGGCACTGGACACGGCCGGTTATCCGCGTACTAACGGCAATTTAAGGCCCGCCGTGTCGGCGCGCGGCACACCCCAGTCCGCTGGCAAAGACGGTAACAAAAAGTGGGGCCCATGAGATCACCATGAAGCTAGTCACTTGGAACGTTAACTCTTTAAATGTGCGTTTGCCGCACGTGATTGACTGGCTAAAAGAGCATCAGCCGGATGCACTGTGTCTGCAAGAATTAAAGCTCGAAGACACAAAATTTCCG
>JAYVYF010000405.1:0-8133 GCA_043784585.1 Burkholderiales bacterium | reverse complement strand
GGCCAAGCTGTCGGTGCTCGAAGCAGCGCTGAGCGCAGGCTATACATGGTTGGTTGTGTTTGCAGTGTTAATGAGCGTCATCGGTGCGTTTTATTATTTGCGCGTTGTGAAGGTAATGTATTTCGATTCACCAACCGATACTTTGCCGATTACGGCACCATTGGAAATGCGTGCGGTGCTGTCGGTGAATGCGTTTGCGATTCTGGTTCTGGGTATTGTGCCGGGCGGTTTAATGACGGCATGCCTCGATGCCATTCAAAAATCCTTCTGACGGTGTGGTCAAATCGTCGTTAGAATTTCCCGATTTCACCGAGCACACGCTCGACAGTGAACGCTTGCTCACCGGCAAGTTAATCAAAGTTCAGTCCGACCGTGTGCGACTGCCTGACGGGTCGGAGTCGTATCGCGAATACGTGTTGCACCCCGGTGCGGTCATCATTGCCGCGTTCGTGGATGACGAGACGCTGCTGTTTGAGCATCAATATCGCTATCCGCCACGCCGTCATTTTATTGAATTGCCCGCCGGCAAAATTGATGAAGGTGAGGCGCATTTTGAAACCGCGCAGCGCGAATTATTGGAAGAGACAGGCTACGTCGCCAGCGATTGGAAACACGCCGCCACACTCGATGCGGGCATCGGTTATTCGAACGAAAAAATTCAGTTGTACGTGGCGCGCGGGCTGGAATTTCGAGGTCACCAACGTGATCACGGCGAATTCCTGGAGGTGTTTACTTTAAAGTTAAAAGCCGCGGTGGAAATGGTGGGTCGCGGCGAAATCACTGATACCAAATCCGCGTTTTCATTGCTGTGGCTGGATCGTTTCCAGCAATCAATTTTATGAACGAGACAGTTTACGACCTCGCGATTATCGGCGGCGGCATCAATGGCTGTGGCATTGCCCGCGACGCCGCAGGGCGCGGTTTGAAGGTGTTGCTGGTCGAGCAGGATGATCTTGCTTCGGCGACGAGCTCATGGAGCTCGAAACTCATCCATGGCGGCCTGCGCTATTTGGAGCAATACGAATTCCGACTCGTGCGCGAGGCGCTACAGGAACGCGAGGTCTTGCTGCGCATTGCGCCACACATCATCCATCCGCTTGAATTTATTCTGCCGCACGACCAACATATGCGATCCGCCTGGATGGTACGCCTTGGTCTGTTTATGTATGACCACATCGGCGGCAAAATCTCGCTGCCAGGTTCGCGCACTATCGCGTTTCCGGATGCGGTTTATAGCGCGGGTTTGGCTCCAACGCGTAAGCGCGGATTTTTCTATTCGGACGCGAAAGTTGATGATGCGCGATTGACCGTGCTGAATGCGATTGCGGCGCAGGAAAATGGCGCAGACGTCCGTGTGCGCACGCGTTTGATTGACGGCAAGCGAGACGCTAACCAGTGGTGTCTCACGCTGCGCGACGTTGATTCAGGCGCATCCACCGCGGTGCGAGCCAAAGGTATTGTCAACGCGGCTGGCCCGTGGGTAAAGCAACTGCTGGATGAGACCCTGCGTGTGCCGACAACGTCTAACGTGAAGCTGGTCAAAGGCAGCCATATCGTTGTGCCGCGCATTCACAACCACCGGCATGCATACATTCTGCAAAACGACGATAAGCGCGTCGTGTTTATTATTCCGTATGAAGAAAAATTCAGCCTGATCGGCACCACTGATGTTGAGGTCGCCTCGGTTGTGGACGCCGCAAAAATCTCGGCTGCCGAGACCGCGTATCTACTGCGCGCCGTGAATCGTTTTGTCGCCCGGCCTGTGCGTGAGAGCGACATCGTGTGGAGCTATGCGGGGGTGAGGCCGTTGTATGACGATGGCTCGGATAACCCCAGTGAGATTACGCGTGATTATGTGTTGAAGGTCGATCATGACCATGGTGCACTGCCGTTACTATCGATTTTTGGCGGCAAGATAACGACCTATCGACGGCTTGCTGAACATGCCTTGCAGGAATTAAAGCCGTTTTATCCGGCGATGAAAAATCCGTGGACAGATAAGGTGCCGCTGCCCGGGGGCAATATCGGAAGCGTGTTGAAAAATACGCGGACACTGGCAGAAAAATATCCATGTCTGCCCGCAGATTTTCTGCGCAGGCTGGTGATGCGTCACGGCTCTCGCGTTGATTTGATATTGACTGGCGTGGTGAAGCTGAGTGATTTGGGCAAGACCTTTGGTCAGGGTGCAAATTTGCTGTGCGAACGAGAAATTGAATTTTTTATTTGCCAAGAATGGGCGCATACGGCCGATGATATTTTATGGCGACGTAGCAAATGCGGGCTGCATATGGACAGCACCGAGCGCGAGTGTGCGTCGAACTTTATTGCCGATACAGTCCATCGGCTCATAATTAAACTTTAATAATCGCCAACATCCATGAGCCCTTTGAGCAAGTTTAGCTTGGAAGACCGCGCCGGTATTAGAGGTTTGTTTTTTGATATTGATGACACGCTGACGACAGACGGGCTCCTCACAACAGCGGCGTATTCGGCACTGGGGCGTTTGAAAGCAGCGGGTTTTATGCTCGTGCCGATCACCGGTCGGCCCGCTGGATGGTGCGATCATATGGCGCGCATGTGGCCAGTGGATGGCATGGTGGGCGAAAACGGCGCGTTTTACTTTCACCACGATCCTGTGCGCAAGAAATTAGTGCAGCGGTTTTTATCCACTGAATCTAACCGCGTAATCGAAAAAAAGCGGTGCATGGAAATCGCCGCGGATATTTTGCGTGAAGTTCCCGGCACTGCATTGGCCTCAGATCAGGCTTATCGCGAGGCGGATATTGCGATTGATTTTTGTGAAGATGTTGTGCCACTTTCGGCGGGTGAAGCTCAGCGTATCAAGCAATTGATGGAGGCCGCTGGATTAAACGCGAAAATCAGTTCCATTCACGTCAACGGCTGGTTTGGCGCTTACGACAAACTCTCCACAACCAAACTTTTCATGCGGGAAATTTTCAACATAAACCTGGACGAGCATAAAAGCGAATTTGCTTTCATCGGCGATTCACCCAACGATTCGCCGATGTTTTCCTATTTCCCGCATTCCGTCGGCGTTGCCAATGTGAGCGACTTTGCGACGGGCATGATGCAACTCCCCGCGTATGTCACCGATAGGCGCTGCGGCGAAGGCTTTATTGAACTCGCAGATGCGTTGCTAGGGTAGGCGAACGCGCAAGCAATCCGTTTGTGCACGGCAGAATGGCAAAGCAATGCGGTTGCAAAGTGACCAAGTGACCGCACCTTGCATTAGTCGCCTGATCTGCGCAATTTTGGGGCCGGATTTTTCACGACAACACTGCTTGTGGCTTTTATAGCCGCCACGACTTTCTCCAGCAGCGCGTCTTTTTCGTAGGGCTTGGTGATCACGCCCTGATATTCACTGGTATCCACTTTGGCATAGTCAGTCAGCGCCAACAGGATCGGCATATCCGCGCCATTGGGGAGATTGAGGCGTAACTGCACGGCGATGCTCAGACTGGCAGCAAATCCGACGGCCTGGGCATCGACAACGATGACATCGAACATATCCTGAGCCAGCGCAGCCGCGGCAGCTTCAGCGCTTTCAACGATAACCACCCTAAAATCGCGACGTTTCAAAAAATTGGCAGCCATCGCGGCCTGATCATGATGTCCATCAATCAGCAGCACGGTGCCTGTCTTCGCCTCGCGCAACGAGTGGCGCGTGATCAATGTTTGGGTGGCTTCGGCATCTTCCTTGGTGCCCATGACCGCACCAACCGCGTCCACTAGCTGATCCGGGCTGATGGGGTCGCGCAAATAGGCGCTGATGCCATTTTCGCGACATTGAATGGCATCACCTGGCCTACCATTTTTGGCCAGCATTATCACCCGGGTGTCCTTGAGTTTGGGGTGATGCTTGATGCGGAAAGCCAGTAAAAAGCCATCCTGTAATGGCAGCTGATTGGAGGTGATAACGAGTGGGATCGCAATTTTTTCTTCGGCCATGCGGTTCAGAAGCTGCAGCGCCATCGCGGCGTCATCAGCCTCGCGCGGCAACATGCGCCAGTTACGTGCCAGTTCTGCCAATCGCTGGCGCTCATCCTTATCCGGGCTGACCAGCAGCACCTGTAACCCAGTAAGTGTGACGAATGTCGGGCGATGAGCGGCGGGCTCTTTTGCCGCAAATGAGAAGGGGGCGGTAAATTTATAAGACGTGATTTGAATGGGCACATCGGGTTTTTTACCAGCCGGTTTACTGACGCGTTGGTCGAGCCGCTGGTGTATTTCGATATCGTTTTTTGCGTTTGATCTGTTTGCGGGGTTCGGCTTAACGGTTATTGTCGGGTCGGCGAGACTTTCGCCATGCGCTGCAAGCGCGTGGGCAATTTGTCGCGCCAATGCCAGTTGCATGCTACTGGCATTGACCAATCCGCTCGCTATATCATCTGCAAATTTGCCTGCTGATTTTTCAATCGGCGAATCGGCACCTGCACCTATTTTCAATGAATGATGCTCGACCGTAAAACTTAAGTAGATCGCACCGTTATCGGTGTACTCGGGTTGAATGGTAAGCGCAATTTTTGCGCCATTGACTTTGCTGTCTTGAGTTCTATTTTGGGCACCATCATCGGTGACATCATGATTATGGAAACCCATTTCAATCAGGTGGCGTAACAGCATCATCAGGCGTGCCCCGTCGCCGGTCAGGATTTCTGGCACGTCCTGTTCCACTCGCAACGTCATGTCGATGCCATGCTCTTCCGCACGCGGCACCACAATATTCAATACACTCGCCATGCTTTCACGCAGGTGAAATGACGCTGTTTCCAGCGCTATGGCGTATGTGTCGGTATCCGCCAGATCCAACAGGCCGGCAATGGCACTGACCGCAGCATGGGCAGACGCCTCAACCCGTCTGAAGTGCTCCAGCGCGCGATCGGATAATTCAGTTTGTCTGGCGTGATGAATCGCGCTGAAAGCGGCGTCGATGGTGGTTGCCAGGTCGGCGCGGATACGCTCAATAAATTGCAACTGCACACGATTACGGCTAGCCAAGCCCGGGCTTGCATGGTTGCCGACGCTTTTATTAGTCTCTTTGCCCGCAACGGTGTCCGCGTTGATATCGACGAGTGTTTCGGCGTGCTTAAACAGATGTAAACGGCCTGCCGAGCCGACTGCCAAGCCGGCGTCGGGTGCCGCAGCGAAAACCGTGTGCGATATTTTTCCTCCCCCGATAGAAAGGGTGGTAACGAGCGGCACATCTACCATTTGTGATGAATAAACAGGCCCTTCATTGCGCTCCACCACCATCGACGCGAGTTCGAACAAGCTAGCACATGAGGTGGCCACCCACGACTGTGGCGCAACATCAATGGCAAACATCTCGCAGAATGCCGAATTCACCATTTCTACCGAGCCGTGTGCTGTTTCAACGACACAACCATCGGTAATATTTTCCACCAGATCCAATAAATGTGTGCTTTGAAGATTAGCGGCAGCCTCAGCCGCTTTTTCGGTACGCGTATCACGCAGAAATGCAGCCACGCGGACGGCTTCTTTTGGCGTACCCGAAAGCTGAACATCGGTTGCTTCAACATTATCGAATGCGGGTAAATCAACCGGCACATCAACAGGTAGTGCGGTCAGCGTTAGCTCCACAGAGCCCTGCTCGGCGGCACCTTTGGATTTTAGTTGCAGTGCAACCGAAGCCCTTGACGCTTCACCGCTCACCAGCCGTTTGAGTGCCTGATTGAACCGCATGCGGTCTTTGCTACTGAGCACTTCTGCGAAATTATAGGCGGACGCGGGCAAGAATTCGCGGCCGGTCCACTGCGCCAGCGAGGGCGTTGCAAAGATGACCTTTCCGTCGAAATCCAGTTCGAAGATAGGTTGATTAAGGCTGGCAAGAATATCCGGGTGCGGCATGAATTAAGCGTTTTGTGATTGGGGCTTGGTGACTAAAATGCGGACTAAAATTATGAAAAAGAAGTTGACTAAATTGACGCTGCGGCGAGCTTAAGTTGCGCCAGCAGCCCCTGCAAATGCGCTGGTGCTGCGTTCACCGACGCAGCATTTTCAGATGCAATGAGCACCGGAAGAAGTGCCACCGCAATCTTTTTTCCCAGCTCCACGCCCCATTGATCAAACGGATTGATATTCCAGATCACGCCCTGGACAAATACTTTGTGTTCATACAGTGCGACCAGCGCGCCGAGGTTGAAGGCATCAACCGACGGCAGCACCAGCATGGTAACGGGACGACCGCCGGGATGCACCTGATGCATTGCCATTTTCCGCCGCTCGGTTTCATCCGCAATTTTTGGTTCCAGTTCGGCAAATATAGTTTCAAATGATTTCCCTTGCCAAAACGCATCGGCCTGCGCAATGCCGTTCGCCAGCAGTTTTTCGTGGTGTTCTTTCAGCGCGCTTTCAGGGCGCGCAATTAGCACGATATCGGCCGAAGATTTGTCGGTACCTTGATGCAGCAATTGATGGAACGAGTGCTGACCATTGGTGCCTGCTTGGCCAAAAATAATCGGGCAGGTGTGATAACCGGTGCGGTTACCGTCGAGGTCAACTGATTTGCCGGTGGATTCCATTTCAAGTTGCTGCAGGTGACTTGCCAGTATGGATAGCCGCTGCGCATAGGGCAGCACGGCATGCGACGCCATGTGTTGAAAGTTGCGATTCCAAATGCCCACCAGCGCCAGCATGATCGGTAAATTTTCGGCTGGGCGCGCCTGCACAAAATGCTCGTCCATTGCCTCAGCGCCGCGCAGGAGCGCGGCAAAGCATTCAAACCCACATGCCAGGGCAATCGGCAGTCCGACGCTGGACCAAAGTGAAAATCGCCCGCCGACCCAGTCGTTGAATTCAAAGATGAGTGTGGCCGGATAGCCGTGCTCCATCGCTCGTTTTGGCGCGGCAGTGACCGCGACAAAATGTTTGGGGATTGCATCTGCGCCCAGATGAGTGGTCACCCAGGCAATCGCGGAACGCGCATTCGTCAGCGTCTCGTCAGTGGTGAATGTTTTCGACGTGACGGTGAAAAGCGTGGTTGCCGGATTCAGCTTGGCCAAGGTATCTTCCAGATGCGCGCCGTCTACATTCGACACAAAATGCACACATGGACCGTCAGCAAATTTTGTCAATGCGGAACAGATGAATTCCGGCCCCAGCAACGAACCACCGATGCCCAGATTCACCACATCGGTAAATATTTGATCGGTCGCACTGCGAATTTTTCCGCTGCGAATCGACGCACTGAACGTTTTTACGCGATCAAGCTGGGCGCGAATTTGAGGGCGTACATCCGCACCGTTTATCAGTAATGGCACGCCCGCGTCGGCACCCGTCAGTGCGCGCAGCGCCGTGTGAAGTGCGGGACGATTCTCGGTGGTATTGACGTTTTCACCGGCAAACATGGCTGCGCGCCGGGCCATCACACCGCCTTCATCGACCAATGCCAGCAAGGCATCCAACACTACCGCGTCTATTGATTGGCGGGAAAAGTCAGCGTATAGACCGGCACCGTGGATGGGCTTCAGCACCGACTCGGGTGTCGATTTCACGTCAATAGTGGCAAGTTTTTTCCAAGCGGCGAGGGTGGTGGGATTTGGCATTATTCGAAGGAATTATCGGCAAGGAGGGAAGTGCTTGGCGGTATCGGTGGGGAATCAAAGGAGCAAATTAAACGGGCAATGAGGCGGAAAATCAACAATGGCATAAAGCATAGCTGAAATCCGCACGCGCTCAAATATTGCCCGACTTACGGCGAAAGCATCACTAAATTATCCCGATGAATCAACTCTGACTCGGCAATATAGCCCAGCGTCTTCTCAATTTCTGCCGTCGGCTTCTTCGCAATCCGTGCGGCCTCTGCCGACGAGTAATTGACCAGGCCGCGCGCTACCTCGCGACCATCAGGGGCCACACAGCTGACAACTTCGCCGCGTTCAAACGTGCCTTCAACAGACGTCACCCCTACCGGCAACAAGCTTTTGTGATCGCGCACCAACGCGCGCGCAGCACCGGCATCCAGCAACAAGCGACCGCTGGTTTTGAGGTGGCCCGCCATCCAGGTTTTTTTGGCCTGCAACGACAGGGACTCGGTGCTGAGCCGCGTGCCAATCGCCTCGCCGTTCATGAGGCGCACTAATACATCTGGTT
>JAYVYF010000404.1:0-1849 GCA_043784585.1 Burkholderiales bacterium | reverse complement strand
TTGAAAGATGCATCTGCCAGCAAAGATACGGTGGAAGCTAAAACCAAATCGCTTGAAACATCCGCGCAAAAACTCGGCGAAAAAATGTATGCCGAGATGCAGGCTAAGGCGCAAGCTGAGGGCGGTGCGGGTGGTGCCGGTGCAGGCCCTGCTGGGGCAGGTGGCGGCGCGGGTGGCGCTGAGCCCGCCAAGGAAAAAGACATGGGTAACGTAATGGATGCTGAATTTACTGAAGTAAAAGACAAGAAGTAAGCTGCAAATCGCCGCTTCCCGCGAAGAAATTCCGGGGAGCGGTTTTGCGTTTGTGACGATTTTTCACACATCAGTGTGTGGCGTGCATAACAACAGCTTCCTCATACCTCCCGACGAGGGATCTTCGCCGAAAAACGTTCGGAATGACACGTCTTTGATTTAATACGATTTATTTGATCCAACTTAACAACGCTCATGGCAAAAAAACGCGATTACTACGAAATCCTTGGGCTTGCCCGCGATGCTTCCGAAGAAGACATTAAGAAGTCCTACCGCAAACTCGCGATGAAGCACCATCCGGATCGCAATCCGGACGATAAATCTGCTGAAGAAAAATTCAAGGAATCGAAAGAAGCCTACGAGATGCTTTCGGAGCCGGACAAGCGCCGCGCCTACGACACCTATGGTCACGCGGGCGTTAGCCAGAACGCAGGCGGTGGCGGCGAACAGGGTTTCGGCGGATTCTCGGAAGCGTTTGGCGACATTTTCGGCGATATCTTTGGCGGCGGCCGAGGTGGACGGGGCGGTGGCTCGCAGGTTTATCGCGGCGCCGATCTGCGTTACAACCTCGAAATAACGCTTGAGCAGGCGGCTCGCGGCACCGAAACCAAAATTCGTATTCCTACGCTCGAAGAATGCGATACCTGCAACGGATCAGGTGCGAAAAAAGGCACCACCGCGAAAACTTGCCACACTTGCGGTGGCGTCGGCCAGGTTCGTATGCAGCAGGGTTTCTTTTCGGTCCAGCAAACCTGCCCGACCTGTAAGGGCACCGGCAAATATATTCCCGATCCCTGTACCGTTTGCAGCGGCACGGGGCGGATCAAAAAACACAAAACGCTCTCGGTCAAAATCCCCGCTGGCGTGGACGATGGTGATCGCATTCGCCTTGCGGGCGAAGGCGAGGCTGGCGTTAATGGCGGCCCATCTGGCGATTTGTATGTTGTCGTGCAGTTGAAAGAACACAGCGTTTTTCAGCGCAATGGTGCTGATCTACATTGCGAAATGCCAATCAGCTTTAGTGTCTCCGCTCTGGGTGGCGAAATCAGTATCCCCACGCTGGATGGTGAGGCGAAGATCAAAATCCCGGCTGAAACCCAAAGCGGCCAAACATTCCGGCTGCGCGGCAAGGGGATCAAGCCCATCAGGCAAACATCCGCAGGCGACTTGATGTGTCATGTCGTGGTCGAGACCCCGGTCCGCCTGACCGATCGACAAAAAGAACTTCTACGCGAGTTGGAAGAAATCAACAACAACGACGGCGACAAGCACAATCCTCGCGCGAAAGGCTTCATGGATAAGGTGAAAGAGTTTTTCGCGGGATAATCCCGAGAGCAATCATTGAGGGAAAGCAATGCAACGTAATCTTTCCGCTAGAATCGGCTTTAACAGGCGCTGACGGGTTTAAATTTACCTGAGGCGAGATCGGTTTGAAGATTCCGATTACGTGGATCTGACTTTTATTTCAAAGACCGGATACTTCCGTCATTAATGGCGATGACGAACCGCGTTGCTCTCAGCGCCGAAAACGTCACTTAGCCCTTATGAACATGAATGTTCGCGCCTTCGTTGAAACAATCATTGGCAAAAAGCGGAA
>JAYVYF010000403.1:0-2406 GCA_043784585.1 Burkholderiales bacterium | reverse complement strand
GCTAACAGCCAGCCCCACGCGGCATAGCCGAACAACGAGTTCGCGGTTGCCTGCCAAAACACGGCAAACCAAGTTGTGGCATCAGCGTCGCGAAGTCCGCTGCTAATGGCGGGCCAGCCTTCAAATGCGAATGAGAGTATCAACAGCGGCGGCACTGAAAACAGGCTGGACCACACGACATAGGCGACCATGTTGATACGCCCGGCGCGCTTCACGACAATATTACCGCAGGACCAGCTAAGCGCAGCCAGCAAAATCATAACCAGACCGCCGACCGTGGTGCTGCCATCGGTATGGGCGCCAATGATCGCAATACCGGTCGCTGCCATGGCCAATGCCAGCCACTGGCGAGACTTGACGCGCTCATGTGCCAAACGCATCGCTAGAAATATGGTGAAAAATACCTGCATCTGAATCACCAGCGAAGCCAAGCCTGGCGAAATATGGCCCTGCATGGCGAGGAACAGCAGTGCGAATTGACCTACTCCGGTGAACAGGCCAAACGCGGCGAGATTGCGCCACGACACCGCCGGACGTTTGAGAAAAAATACCATCGGCACGACCGCAAAAATGAAGCGCAAAGCTGCAAACAACAATGGCGGCAAATGTGCCAGCGCGAGCTTGATAACGACGAAATTGCTTCCCCAAATGGCCACCACAGCTAATGCCAGCAGGAAGTGACGCAACGGCAATGCGGATGAGTTCATATTGAGTTGATGGCGATTGTGTCGCAAGTACGTGGCGAGTGTGTGGCAAATACGCGTCGATTGACGCACGATTAGTGCGCGAGCTATGGCACCTTATTGGGCGGACTGTTTGAGGGATTTATGTCTGTAGAGGCCCGCCAATTATAGGGCTTCGTTAAAATAACCTAATAAACCCGCCTGACCAGCCGAGCCTCATGCAGGATCGTCGCGGCTAATTCTTCGATGCTTTTGGCGGTCGAATTCAGGAACGAAATACCGGACGTTTTCATCAGTGATTCGGCCGCGTTGACTTCCCATTTGCAATTCTCAAATGATGCATATTTGCTATCGGGTTTACGTTCCTGACGTATGGTTTGCAGGCGCTCAGGCAGGATCGAAAGCCCCCACACCTTATGCCGCAGCGGCAGTAACGCAGGCGGCAGTTTCATGCGCTCCAGGTCTTCCGGGATAAGCGGATAATTCGCCGCTTTTACGCCGAATTGCAGCGCCATGTAGAGGCAAGTTGGCGTTTTTCCCGAGCGTGACACCCCCACCAAAATAATATCGGCCTGCTCCAGATTGCGATTGGTCATCCCGTCGTCGTGGGCTAGCGTGTAATTAACCGCTTCTATACGATGGTTGTAGTCCTTGAAATTGCCGGCCGAATGGCGGCGACCAATCGCATGTGCGCTTTTGATGCCGAGCTCCTCCTCCAGCGGCACAATGA
Organism: Burkholderiales bacterium; assembly: GCA_043784585.1. Taxonomy (GTDB): domain Bacteria; phylum Pseudomonadota; class Gammaproteobacteria; order Burkholderiales; family Usitatibacteraceae; genus UKL13-2. The sequence continues at coordinate 993 of JAYVYF010000403.1, read as the reverse complement.
AACGCTCCACCACATCCAGCACCATCGCATTTGCGCGGCTGATTTCCTGGCGCAGGTCCTCCGTCATGAGCGATGTAAACACCAGCGGGCGCTTGCCAGAATCTACGCCCGCGCGTTCAACCTGGCCGAGCACATCGCGTGCCTTTTCAATATTGTCGATAAATGGCAGGGTGACACGTTGAAATTCGATATCGTCAAACTGGGTCAGCAACGAATTACCCAGCATTTCGACGGTAATCCCGGTACGATCAGAGACAAAAAACACGGTGCGCGGCTGTGGCATGAGGGTTCCTGTGGGTTTCCAAGTTATTGCGCCGCAACAATTGGCCCGGCGAAGCTATAATTATGATCCAACTCTGATCAACCTCGCGGCTAGCTTCGCTGTGAGCTTCGTTGCAGCCTTTGCTGCAATATCAGGCCGTTGTACCTGCATTTAAATTTTAAAAAACGCATCGGATCCCCATGTCTTTAGCCACTCTGGTTCTACCGCTTTCGAAACTTCGTATGGATGATGTCGCCACCGTGGGCGGAAAAAATTCTTCGCTGGGCGAATTGATCAGTCAGTTGTCAGCGGCCGGCGTGCGCGTGCCGGGCGGATTTGCGACCACTGCCGAGGCATTTCGTGATTTTTTGACGCACAATAATTTGACTGAAAAAATCAATGCGGCGCTGATAAATCTGAATGTGGACGACATCCCCGCCTTGACCAAAACAGGTGCCATGGTGCGCGATTGGGTTGTGGCGGCACCGCTACAGCCCGCGCTAGACGCCGAGATTCGCGCAGCGTATGCGGAACTGACAAACGACAATGCCGAGGCAAGCTGGGCGGTGCGCTCATCCGCCACCGCTGAGGATCTGCCCGATGCCTCCTTTGCTGGCCAGCAGGAAACATTTCTGAATATCAAAGGTATCGATAACGTGCTTGAAGCGATCAAGCATGTATTTGCTTCGCTTTATAACGATCGCGCGATTTCGTACCGGGTACACAAAGAT
>JAYVYF010000402.1:0-3791 GCA_043784585.1 Burkholderiales bacterium | reverse complement strand
CGGCACCATGAAGGTGGCGGGCTTTGCAAATTTGCCTTTACGCTCAGCAAAAGGCCCGCCAGTGGCGCGCAGATATGAGCCCGTCATTCCATAGCGTCGTGCAACTGCGTTCACCGCTTCACCTTTACGCGCTGTCACAGTCTGCCACGACACCATCGGGCCATTCAAGGATTGATACAGCTGCAAGTTGCTGCTAAATAATCCAGCGTTCTCGGTCGGCACCAGAAAATAGCCGCTGCCGGAAGCGGCAACGGGTCGATTGAATGCGGGGTTGAGTGCCGAGAATTCATCTTCGGCCATTTCGGCTAATTTTGCGGCAAGCTTGATGTCAATCATGGCGGGCGCAGTCACCTTGCTGAAATAGGGCTTGTTATTGACGGCAGTCAGCTCTACCCCATAGCTCGCGGGTGACAGCACAATATTTTTGACCGCAATCAGCTTCGGCACATAGCTGCGTGTCTCGTTCGGCAAATTAAGTGACGCAAAATCAGTCGGCAGGCCACGTTTTTGATTCGCCTGTATGGCGCGACCCACGCAACCTTCGCCGCAGTTGTAAGCCGCGAACGCCAGCTCCCAGGAATTAAACATTCCGTATAGCTTTTGCAAATAGTCGAGTGCGGCAGTGGTAGAAAGTATTACATCGCGGCGATGATCTGCGTGCCAATCCTGTTTCAGACCAAAGCTCACGCCCGTCGAAGGAATAAATTGCCACATGCCGGATGCTTTGGCAATGGAGGCCGCCTGGGGATTGAACGCGCTTTCAATGATCGGTAGAAGGGCTATTTCAGTCGGCAGATTGCGCCGTTCAAGCTCCTCGACAATGTAGTAAAGATATCGCGAACCGCGCGCGACAAAGCGCTTGATGTAATCCTGTTTCTGCGCATAAAACTGTTCTTGGTTCACGACCTGCGGCATGTCTAATTCATTCATCACAAAGCCGCGCCGAATACGTTCCCAAAGGTCCGCGTTGTTGACGAGCTGCGGCACAATAACGCCGGAATTCATTTCAGCAGGGGGCGCGATGATTGAGGCGGTAGCGTGCGTGCCCGGCGGCAGCGGAGCGGGCTCGACTGCTATCGCGACGACTGGCGCGACTGCTTTCGACGCAGGTGGCACTACAGATGGCATAACGTCATTGGTAGCCTTGTCAACGCTGGCGGCTGCGGCTGCGCCCGTGAACACCACCATGAATACTGACGCGCATATCGAGTTTTGCAGTAACTTGAATATCATCGGTTTCCTCAAAAGCGTAATTACAAAGTCAGCGAAAAATTATTCACCAATGCACCGGGCAAACGCGCTGAGCCGGTGGAGCGCTCACCATAGCTGGCAGAATCCAGAATCCAGTCGCGTTCGTGAGTCAAACCCACTAAATTTTCGCCCAGCACGCGATACGCCGAATCGTCAAATCGCATCACGTTTAGCGGAGCTTTGATCTCGCCATTCTCGACCCAAAATGTCGCGAAGCGGGTCATGCCGGTCATTCGGCAATTCGAGCGATCTGAATAATTTAGGTACCAAAGATTGCCAATCATGATGCCGGTGTCGAGCGATTTCAACACGTCCGCATAGGCTAATTCGCCTGCTGTCATGTCGAGTGATTCTGGTGCTTCGGCGCTATTTGCGCCGTTGGTCGCAATTGCAAATTCACGCGCTGAACGCGGGCTGACCAATGCACCCGCGTGCCTGCCAGCCTGAATCAACGCAACGACCGGTGCTTTGATAAAACCATCTCCCTGAAAACCCGGTGCGACGCCATCCTTCGAGTTTTCAACCAGCGACACCATTGAGCTGAGCGACTGCGAGCCATCTTCAAGTTTCAGCAACGGGCTTTGTTTGGTGCGCTGTGATTTCTCACCGAAGCCGCCCCATGAAAGTAGCGAAACGATTTCGCTTAATGCTGATGGCGAAAGATAGGCGCGATATTCACCCGGCGTGAGTGAAATAGCGGGTCGCTGCAGGATGGCAAACTGCGTCTCCGCGAGCGCCATTTTTCGCTCTAGCTCGGCCGCGTCCCAGTGCGTGCCGGCGTAGCCTGACTTCACAGCTTTATCGGCTGCATGGTACAAGCACCATTCAAAATTAAAGTTATCAACCCGATGCCAATTGCGCTGGCCCAGCGAATTTGCAAAGCCTTTGTAAATTGCGCCTGATGCAAAAAATCCCACCAAATCCTTGCCGCGTCCCGCGCTAATTACCTGCGCCAGCATTTCCGCGTCGGACGGTAATTGCGATGCGCCAATGCGCTCAGTGGAAACCGGTGTTTGATTAAATAATAAATACGGGTCTTCGGGCAAATCGCCTAAATCCCGGCGCAGGGTATCGAGCGCGGCACGAATCAAACCATGATCGCTGTCGGTCATGCCTGAAAGCGTTAATCGTGATTCTGCCCGGCGTTGATGGGCGATCAGCGACAGCGTGATACTAATCTGCTTGACCGATCCCGCCTGCCGCACGGCGCTTTTGTTAAAACGCACAAAGTTTGATTCCTCGGCCGATAAAGAGGCCAAGGAAATTTCGCTTTTAACGAGAAGCGAAGTGATGAAATCGGCGAGTTGGTAAAAGTAGGTTTGCATTTTTATTGACAATCGCTGTTCAAAAATGATGGGAGATGCCCTAATGGCGGGCGTTTTAAGCCATTTAAGGCTTGAACGCCCCGCCCGTATTGGAGCTTACTTTTATCCTTCTCCACCAAACACATCAATTCCCGCAAACTTGCAAGCCGGGCTCGCATGTCCCACGCGTATCACTTGATTAGGCTCGCCCTTGCCGCAGAACGGTGTGCCCATCACTTCCTGCGTACTGATCCCGCCGACCATCGCCAGCGAGCGCCAGAAGGTCGCCGAGATGCCGCGATAGTTGGGGTTTTTCACTATATGGCCGAGCTTGCCGTTTTTAATTACATGCCCCATCTCGCAGCCGAATTGAAATTTATTGCGCGAGTCATCAATCGACCAGGAAAGGTTGGTGCGCATGATGACACCGTTATCGATTGAGGCAATCATGTCATCCAGGCTTGCGGTACCGGGCTCGATATTCAAATTCGCCATGCGATCAATCGGCGCGCGGTTCCACGCGCAGGCCCTGGAATTTGCGACGCCCTCCATGCCCGCGCGTGCCTGCGAAATGGTGCCGCCGAGCGGGCGTTTGAGCATGCCATGCTCGATGATAAATTCCTTCTTGGCGGCGGCGCCATCATCATCAAACGCGAACGACGCGAATTGATGATGCATGGTCGGGTCATAGGTCACGTTCAAAAGATCAGAGCCGTATTGATATTTGCCGAACATATCAAGCGTGACAAAGCTGGTGCCTGCAAAATTTCGTTCATCGCCTAAAATCCGGTCCAGCTCCAGCGGATGGCCGATCGATTCGTGAATCTGCAACATCATCTGATCCGGCATCAAAATGACATCCATCACGCCGGATGGGCAGTTCGGTGCGGTGAGTACAGCCAACGCTTCTTCAGCCGTTTGTTTCCCGGCACCATGAAAGCCCGATCGCGCTAAAATTTCAAAGCCGCCTTGCTGACAAAAGCCGTTATAGCGTCCGCCAAATGAGCGTGTATGCGCCTCACCTTTATCGAACGCCGTGACCGAAAGCGACGGCACCATGTAATCAAATTCCTGCTCAACCATCGCGCCATCGGCGGTCACGTAAAGCTGCTTCGTATGTGTCGTCCAAAAGCTGGCGCCCCAATCGACGATGCGATCATCAATCTTGCAATTGGCCGATTCCGCTTTTAGCATTTCAAATTTTTCGCGCTTGGTGAGGGCCGCGGGGCTTTGATT
>JAYVYF010000401.1:0-2408 GCA_043784585.1 Burkholderiales bacterium | reverse complement strand
CTGGCATTGCTGCGTTTGTGACGTCTGCTGCCGAGTTTGTGCAGACCTATCCTGATCATCCGGGCTCTATTGCACTGCTGATTACGAGCGATGAAGAGGGGCCGGCGACCGATGGCACGGTGAAGGTAGTTGAGTGGCTGCAGCGGATCGGCGAGCCGATTGATTACACCATAATCGGTGAACCGTCATCGACTGAAAAATTTGACGATACAATGAGAAGTGGTCGGCGCGGTTCCTTGTCTGCGCGACTGGTTGTGAAGGGCATCCAGGGTCATATTGCATACCCGCATCTGGCGAGGAATCCGATTTTGATGGTCGCCCCGGCGCTCGCAGAAATGGCCGCAACGGTCGGCGACAACGGCAATGAATATTTTTCGCCCACCACTTTTCAGGTCTCAAACATTTATGGCGGTACCGGAGCATTCAATGTTATCCCGGGCACGGTTGAAGTCTATTTTAATTTTCGGTTTGCCACAGCCAGCAAGGCAGACGGCCTAAAAGCCAATGTGGAAGACATTCTCCAGAGGCATGGATGCGACTATGGTATTACCTGGAAGCTGGGCGGCAAGCCGTTCCTGACTTCGCGTGGCCCGCTGGTAGATGCACTTACTGCTGCCGTTCGTGATGTCACCGGCGTTAAGCCCGCTCTATCTACGGCGGGCGGCACGTCGGACGGACGATTCATCGCGGATGTGTGTGGCGAGATCGCCGAATTTGGCCCGGTTAATGCGACAATCCATAAGTTGAATGAACGCGCGGCGCTGACTGACATCGCGCAGCTTCATGACGTTTATTTTGCGACACTTGAAAACCTTCTGATCGAGCGAGTCTCACATGCCTAAAAAAGCGGGATTGTTGGAATTCATTCCAAAAAAAGAGTCGGTTGATTATTTTGTCGCCGCTTATGACGAGCTGAGTACCGCCCGCGACATCCTGCGTTTTGCGGTGAGCCGGTTTAACGAGGCGAATTTATTTTTCGGCCATGGTTCGGCAACTGCGTTTGATGAAGCCGTCTATCTGATTCTTCATACCCTACATTTGCCGCTCGATAACCTCGATCCTTTTGTCGATGCCAAATTGACCCGCGCAGAATGTAACAAGGTACTCAAAATTATTGAGCGCCGCGTTAAAGAGCGCATCCCGGCGGCCTATCTGACCCACGAGGCGTGGCTAGGGCCACATCGGTTTTATGTGGATGAAAACGTGATCGTGCCACGGTCTTTTATCGCGGAACTTTTGCATGATCATTTGAATCCTTGGGTGCAGTCGGCCAGTAATGTAAATAGCGTGCTGGATCTCTGCACAGGTTCAGGATGCCTGGCGATTTTGGCGGCACTTTCGTTTCCAAACGCTACCGTAGACGCCGTGGATTTATCAGCGGCGGCACTCAAAGTTGCGGCCAGGAACATCAATGACTATGAACTCAACGAGCGCGTTCAGTTGGTGCAGTCAGACATGTTTGCGGCGCTGAGAGGCCGCACCTATGATGTCATTATTTCGAATCCACCCTACGTGACGGCGAAATCGATGGCCGCTTTGCCGAACGAGTATTTGCATGAGCCCACCATGGCATTGGCTAGCGGTGAAGATGGCCTCGATCATGTACGTGCGATCCTGGAAGCCGCGCCGATTTTTCTCAACCAGCATGGTTTACTAGTGGTGGAAGCGGGCTTCAATCGCGAAGGCGTGGAAGCCGCGTTCGCGGGTTTGCCGCTAACCTGGGTTGAAACCAGCGTCGGTGGCGAAGTTGTATTTTTGGTAACGCGCGAACAGCTGGTGTCAACCTAATTCAAAGCTTTCAAAGCCGCATCAAACGTTTTAGGTGATTTTTAGCTTGGCGTGAGTTGATGCCGTCAATCCCCTTATTCGGTATTGCCTCCCGCATCTCCTCCAGACTCACGCGAGTTGCTTGGGTTATCTGCACCACCTGCATTGCCGCTGCTGCTGCCATCAGCGGCACCCGCTTGTGCCCCCGCTCCGCTACCAGTCCCGGTGCGCCTGCGACCGCGGAATGTGCGACGCGATTTGCCGCGCTGGCGGTTGTCGGGGCGCGGGTCAACATTTCCATTTCCAATCCCATCAATGTTATTCCCCCCGCCTGCTTCAGCCAATGAGCCTTCGGCGCGATTGCCCGCGCCTTTTGATGCGGGCAGTGAGTCGACATTGCCCGAATTCAAACCGGCGTCGCGTGGCGCGCCCGAAGCGCGACGTCCGCGACCGCCTCGCGGGTTACCGCGTCCACGGCCACCCGTCTCGTTACGGTCACCAGATCCAGCTCGTGGCTGGCGAAGTGCCCGCGATTGATTGGCGTTGTTGTCGATTGCTGCGCCATCAAGGCCAACACCGGTTGCCTCGACATTGCAGTCATAGGGATTCGCCCGATCAGAGCGGTATGTTCCCGTGTTTCT
>JAYVYF010000400.1:0-10094 GCA_043784585.1 Burkholderiales bacterium | reverse complement strand
CCGAACAAATTGAAAAAATGCGCATCGCTGGTCGGCTCGGCGCTGAAGTGCTGGATTACATCACGCCGTTCGTCAAAGCCGGCGTCACCACCGGCAAACTCGACAAGCTGTGCCACGATTACATGGTTGATGTGCAGGCCACCATTCCGGCCACGCTAAATTATGCACCACCGGGCCACAAGCCTTATCCCGCTTCGTGCTGCACGTCGGTCAATCATCAGGTCTGCCACGGTATTCCGGGTGAGAAATTATTAAAGAATGGCGATATTATTAACATCGATGTCACCGTTATCGCCGACGGCTATCACGGCGATAACAGCCGCATGTTTTATATTGGCGAGCCGTCAATTCAGGCCAAACGCCTGTGCGAAAGCACCTATGAGGCGATGTGGCGCGGCATTCGTCAAGTGCGCCCGGGTGGATTACTGGGCGAAATCGGCTACGCGATTCAATCGTTTGCCGAGAAACAGGGCTTTAGCGTGGTGCGTGAATTTTGCGGCCACGGCGTCGGTAAAAAATTCCATGAAGAGCCACAAATTTTGCATTACGGCAAAGCTAATTCCGGCATGGCGATGAAGCCGGGCATGATTTTCACGGTCGAGCCGATGATCAACGCAGGCCGTAAAGAAATCCGCATGTTGGGTGATGGCTGGGGTGTGGTCACCGCCGACCATAGCTTGTCGGCGCAGTGGGAACATACCGTGCTGGTCACGGAGACAGGGTTTGAAGTGTTGACGATTTCAGCAGGCACGCCCGCGCCGCCGGAGTTGGTGGCGGCAACAGCAAGCGCGCACTGATCCTCCTACGCGTGCGGGTATGAGCTTGAAGCCCTTGCCAAAAGATCGCCTCGACAATGATGTATTGGTTGGGTCGCGCGTCAGGCTGTTAAAGCTGTCAGGGAATTGGTTTGAACAGCTTCCGTCCGAAGAGAAGCTGCGCGTCTCATCCATGATTGGTGAAATCTTTGAGGTTGAGGCAATTGACGAATACGGCAGCCCTTGGTTTAGTAAGGACTGGCACAACGAGTACGAGGGCACATGCTTTGCGCATTCAATCGCACTTGACGCTCAAGAAATGGAACTCGTTTAACCGCCTTCAAAGAGATCGCTAAAATGGCTGCTGTACCAAAACTCCCGGCTGCAAGCGGCTCACCAAGCAAAACCGCTCCAAAACCCTCGCTCCGCCTCGCGAAGCCAAGCCAAAACTCCAGCGAAATCGCGCCTTACGCCAAGGCATGGCGGATCTGCATGGCAGATGCGCGGGCGGTGCTCAAAAATCAATATCTCGACAAGCCGGATCCTATCGGCCATCTGCGCGAAATATCGTTACTCACCGATAATCTCTTGTGCAACCTTGCCGATGATATCGGCCTGCCGAAAACCTACGCGCTGATGGCGGTGGGCGGCTACGGACGCGCCTATCTGTTTCCGTCATCCGACGTGGATATTGTGATTCTGCGGCCAGACGCCGCACTTGAAGTAGACGCCTCGGTTGAAAAATTTGTCGGGCTGCTGTGGGATGTCGGCGTGGAGCCCGGCATTTCGGTTCGGACCCTCAGCGAATGCGTGGAAGAAGCCGCAAAAGATTTGACCGTCGATACCAGCTTGCTCGAAGGCCGCGCCGTATGGGGAGATGCGAAGCTGGTTACTGCGCTGGATAAGCGATTGCGCAAAGCGCGCGACTTGAATGCGTTTTTCGACGCGAAAATTGATGAGCAGCGAAAGCGTCACGGTCGCCATCATGATGTGGCGCTGAATCTCGAACCGAACATCAAGGAGAGCCCAGGCGGGCTGCGCGATTTGCAGATGGTGATGTGGCTAGCTCGCGCTGCGGCGATTGGCGAAGACTGGAATGCGCTGGCGCGCGAAGGCATCATTACCAAAGATGAAGCGCGCCACATCATCCGCCATCGCAAAATTTTGATTGATCTGCGTATCCGGCTGCACTATTTGGCGGGACGGCGCGAAGATCGGCTGGTGTTCGATCATCAAGCCTCACTGGCCATGGAATTGCATCTTGACGGCACTAAAAACAAATCACCGTCGGAAGAATTGATGCAGCGCTATTACCTCACGGCAAAAGCGATTTGGCAGATGAATTCTATTTTGCTGCCCAATTTACTTGCCCGCATTTCGAAGCGTTGCGAAGACGTGGTTAAGCCGATCGATGATGAATTCGAATGGGTGAACGGCAACATTAGCGCGCGTGATGTGACGATTTTTGAGCGCGATCCGCGGGCGATTTTTCGGGCGTTTTTGGCACTACAGCGCGACAAACAAGCCGAATTTTTTGCGCCCGAAACGCTGCGTGCGCTGTGGCGCGCTGTGCCGAAGATTGATCGCGAATTTCGCGCGGATGCAGAAGCAAATCGATTATTTCTGGAAATTCTACGCAGCCCAAAATTGAGTTTTACGCTGCGCCGCATGAGCCGTTATGGTGTGCTGGGCCGCTATCTGCCTGCGTTTGGCCGCATCGTTGGGCAGATGCAGCATGACCTGTTTCACGTCTATACAGTTGACGAACATATCCTCATGGTGATTCGAAATATGCGCCGCCTGGTGTTGCCGCGCTTTGAAAAAGAATTCCCGTTTTGCCACGAACTTGCGCGTGATTTTGCGCGGCCCGAAATTTTGTATTTGGGCGCACTGTTTCACGACATCGGCAAAGGCCGTGGTGGCGATCACTCTGAATTGGGCAAAAAAGACGCAAAAGCATTTTGCAAAAAAGTCGGGTTGAGCAAAGCCGATGGCGACTTCGTAGCATGGCTGGTGGAATCGCACTTGCAAATGTCGGCGGTCGCGCAAAAACAGGATTTAAGCGACATCGAAGTGATCGCGCAATTCGCCGCCAAAGTAAAAAACGAGCGCCGTTTAACCGCGCTGTATTTACTCACCGTCGCCGATATTCGCGGCACCAGCCCACATGTGTGGAATAGCTGGAAAGCCAAGTTGCTGGAGGATTTATTCCGCGCCACGCGGCGGCTGCTGCGCGGCGATGCGGTGCCAAATGAAATCTGGATAGCGACCAAGAAAGAAGAAGCACTCAAAGAATTCAAGCCCGCGCTCAAAGACGGGCGGCCCCGCGCGGCCAGCCCCGCGCTTTGGGCGCACACCAACATCAGCTATTTTCAACGCTTCGACGCCGCCGAAATCGCCTGGCAGGCGAATGAGCTTGAGGCGGACCCCTCGCCAGAACGTGCAGTAGTACATGTACGTGCTTATGAAATATTGGGTATCGACGGCGGCTTCTCGGTGATGGTGATGACCCGCGATCAGCCGGGCTTGTTCGCACGCATCACCGGTTTTTTTGAGCGGCTCACATTCGATGTCGCAACCGCAAAAATCTACACCACCCAACACGGCTACGCGCTCGATATGTTTCAGGTGATGCCGAAGCGCGGCAAAGCAGAGAGCAGCGCAGAAGCAGCGGCCACGATTGAAAAACAACTGGCCCGCTGCCTTGACGAACAAACACCGATTAGTGTGGGCAACGCCGGCAGAGTTTCGCGGCAGGTAAAACACTTCCCAATCAGCCCCGTCATCACGCTGAAACCATCACGACATAAACCATTTTACGATTTATCCGTCACCTGCGCCGACCGCCCCGGCCTGCTCTCCACCATCGCCCGCGTCCTGCTCGCGCACGACGTAAACCTGCAAGATGCGCGCATCAGCACGCTAGGCCAGCGAGTCGAGGACGTGTTTGTGATTGAGAATGCAAAGCTCAGCGAGGCTGAATTTGCGAGTGAGCTGATCACCAGGGTGGAGGCGGAGCTTCGGCCGGTTTGAGGTATTGATGCAGGGATGGCGGAACAAACAAGAGCTGTACCGTTTGAGGCATGTTTGAATCAACTCATGCGTGTTTCACCGACAAGTGCTAAAGTCTACTAAGTGTTAACCACGCACCAACATTAACGCACAAGAAAAAACGCCTAAGGAGGCTTTGATGAAGCGTAGGGGATTTGCTGAAATCAAGTTGCCACTAACCGCGCTCTGCACACATCTGTCGGCTCACGCGCAAGTCCAAACGCCACCACCGCAGGGCAATCTCCTCGCCCCGATATATTCATTGGCAGAAGGCTTTGAGCGCTCAGACAAGGCTAATTTCCATTCAAGCTATCCCATGCCACGCACACCGACTGCGAGCATCGTGTTGGGGCGATATCGAACGCAAGGGTGGATTCATTTTTGCGCACGTGGATACGTTGAAAGTTAATGCGAGCTTGGCCCCATTGATTGCTTTGACTACACTGCTTATTGCCTTAATTGCAAATTGCCTTATTGTGAATAATAGTGTCGATACGAAATGCGTTCTCTGAGGGCAAGATCGATCGCGACAAACCGGATTGCGATGTTGGGGCAATGAAAGTGAGGCAAGAGGCAAGGCCTGACCGGTCAGGCCTTGCCTCTTGCCTATTCCGTCTTTTCGTATTCCCTCTACGATTAGATCAAGGACCGCAGTCTCTGCGTTTATCATCATCGCGTTCAACCGGAAAATTAAACGCATCGGCGTTATTTGTCTCATCAAAATCTGACTTATTCAAACAGCCATTGGCGCGGCTTTCGGCTCAAAAATGGCGGAAACGCCGCACCAGTGCTTGAGTTTTATTTCTTGTTCCTGCGCGCGGTCTTTCCCGGACTTTTGTTTTTCGCATCCAGCCACGCCGCTGCGCCGAGCTCCGGCGCGAGGCGCTCCAGCGCGGCTAACCCGTAGCGCGCCCGTTCGATCCAGCCTTTGCCGCGCCCCGCAAGGTCCGCCCATGCTTCTTCCACCTCCCACGCGCGATGTTGTTTCAGTGCGGCCAGCAGGCATGCCGCTTGCGCTAGGTCTCTGTTGGCCTTAGCCGCACAGCTGCCTTCGCGTTCGCCGTAAACGATGAGCTTATGCAGCACAAAACGCGCGGGATGCGGCACATTCGCAATCACCACACCGGTCGGTGAAAGCAGCGCCGCCTGCTGAACGTTCTCCAGCGAAAACTCCATGAATTTGAGTGGCTGCAGCATGATGTGCAGTTGCGGGTGTTCAAAAGGCGCGGTGCCGCCGCGATGGCTCACGGTGAGGAAATCAAGGCGGAAGTCCGGCTCCCGCGGATTGAGATAGGAAGCGCCTTGTGCGGACGCGAGGCTCGCCACGGGCAGCAGGCCCATATTGAGTGATTCGATCGCTTCGTGTACGTGCACATCAAAATCCGCCGACAAGAGCAGGGAAACGCTCTTTCCGGGGTGCGTAAAATCGATGTCCTGTGTTCGCGCCGCCGTGCCCCAACTCACGCCGAGCATGTTGCTGTAAGCGAGAAATGCGTGCGTGCCAATGAGCAGTCCGCCGGCGTGAAAGAATCCGTAATCGGCGAGTCGGCGGATGACCTGGTAGTAGCGCGGCAGCAAGCTCGCGCAACCAAGCGCCATGGCGGAGCGTGCCATCGGTAATAGCGCATCGGTTACAGGCTTCGACGATTTTCTCGCCACTAGTTGGCGAACCGATTCATTGTCCGGGCCGACATAAAGCTGGCGCAATTTACCGGAGGGCTCCGTGTACTGGTAATACCAATAGGGTCGGCCCTTCACAGATTTGGTCGCAAACGAGCCCGGCAAATCGGCAACGGTGCGGCTGTTTTCCACCGCGAGCGCGGATTCCAGTATTTGCGAATAGGCGGTTTGTGCAAACAAAGAGAGTTCGGCGTAAGTGGCTATTGAAACTGATGGGGCGTCTGACATGGTTATACTAATGTAGGCTGTAAATTAGTATAACCAGAGAGTGACAAAGTTATACTAATTTATAAATTTTATTAGTATAACTACAAGTCCATCACAAGCCTCAATTCGCGGGCATGTTTTCGCGGGAACGTCACGGCTCAGCTAGCTTTTAAAAGCCTAATACTGGCGGGCGTTTCAGAGCACAAATTGATGGATGAGCCCGGGAATGCTAGGGTTAGGGATTGCAGGTTCAGAAAGCCTTTATATTTTTACTCAATCGCCCTCTTATCATTCAACCGCAGCCAGCCCTTTATTACCCGATACAAATACCAAACCAGCACAGCCACCGGCAATATCCACAGCACGACCATGCCAATGCCGAGTGTCAGGATGCCGAGCACCCAAAACGCGCCCCACGCGAGAACGGCCCATAAGATGCCCCACCAGAAAGTGCGTGATAAATAGTCGTAATGCGAATCGAGCCAGGTGCCGCGCACATCATCGCGTTTCACCAAGCCGATAATCATCGCGACAATCGCGAGGATCCACATGGTGAACGGCGCTAACGCATGCAGGCCATACATGACGTGAGTGACCGTGATGGATGAGGACACATTTTTTTCGTTAGCAACGCTTGATCCATTTGTTCCGTAAGGATTTGGGCTGGCTGCGTCGATGGTTTCTGGCATGTTGATTCTCCTTAAATATTTGCAACGTAAAATTTAATGACGCGCTTTAGTCATCATCGCGTCCGACCAACTCGGGAAACAAGACTTCGGTAAATCCAAACTGCGACATATCGGTCATCCGCATGGGGTACAACACCCCGTCCAGATGGTCGCATTCATGCTGCACCACACGCGCATGAAAACCTGAAACAGTACGATCAATTTTACCGCCTTTTTCGTCAAAGCCGGTGTAACGCAGCTTAATCGCTCGCGGCACCAAGCCGCGCATACCAGGCACCGAAAGGCACCCTTCCCACCCATCTTCCACTTCATCATCGAGTAGCGTCAGAACAGGATTTATCAAGACCGTAAACGGGATTGGTGCCTCGTCCGGGTAACGTGAATTATTTTTTAACTCAAATATCACCACTTGCACATTCTCGCCAATCTGCGGCGCAGCGAGGCCCGCACCAGTGGCGGCGATCATGGTTTCCTTCATGTCGTCGAGCAATGCTTTTAATTCAGGCGAGCCGAATAATTTCTTCGGCCATTTGACGGAGGGTTCCATCAAGCTGGGCGTGCCCATTTTTAAAATTGGACGAATCATTTCGACTCCGCAATCGATTCCGCCAAGCCGCGCGCATCGGTCGGCATGGCGGCGTGCAGCTCAACGGACTTGGCAAGAAGGGTACGAATTTTTTCCATGCCGACTTTTAATACCGCATCCGCGTCTTCCAGCTTGATACCCTGCGCTGAAGTACCGCGTCCGGCGGCGTGGTTCATGGATAGCGCGAGCGTCGCATAAGAAAGGCCCAGCTCACGTGCCAGGCTGGCTTCCGGCATCGAGGTCATTCCCACCATCGTGCAGCCATCCCGCTCCATACGATTTACTTCGGCCAGCGTTTCCAGTCGCGGCCCCTGCGTCACCCCAAGCACGCCATTTTCAACTACCGTTACACCCACCGCTTTTGCCGCCGCGAGGTATAACAAGCGGGCGAGATTGCAGTACGGGAAGGTAAAATCAATATGCGTGACCGGCTTATCGCCTTCAAAAAACGTATGTTTGCGGCCGGAAGTGTAGTCAATAATTTGATCGGGCACCGCGATCTCGCCAGGGCCCAAATCCGCGGCAACGCCGCCCACTGAATTCACCGCAAGAACGCGGGTGACACCGACCGCTTGTAGCGCCCAAATATTGGCGCGGTAATTTACTTCGTGAGGAGGAATGGTGTGCCCGTAACCGTGGCGCGCCAGAAAAATTACCTCGGCTTTTGAATGCAAACCGGGCGCCGTGATCTCGCCAAACGTCAAATGCCCGGACGGCTCGCCATAGGGAGTGCGTACGACTTCGCGACGCGTGATTTCCAAATTCGCTAAATTTGTAAGGCCAGTACCACCGATGATTGCAAGCATGTTTGAACCAGTTAAATTTGAACTAATTTTAATCGTAATGTGAGACTTGCCATGTCAAAACTCTACTTCCCCTTGATCGCGTAAATCGCAGGCAAATTGCGCCACGCACCAGACACATCCATGCCATAGCCAAACACAAACCGATTCGGCACCGTCAGGCCTACATAATCCGCTACCAACGGCTTTTTCGCATTGATTTCGGTGCCGTAATCCTTCACGCAAAACACGGCACAGGTGACGCTAATCGCGCCGTGCGTTTTGACCAAATCGACAATCGCGGCGAGCGTCACGCCCTCGTCCAGAATGTCGTCCAGAATAATAACGTGGCGCCCCTGAATATTGTCTCGCGGCGCGACCCGCCAGGTGAGTTCACTACCCACTTTTTCATTGCCATAGCGCGAGGCCTGCACGATATCAAAATCGAGCGGGAAATCTAGCTGGCTCAACAAATGCCCCGTAAAAACCACCGCGCCGCCCATCACCGATAAAATCAGCGGGTATTTATCGACATAGTCGCGATTCAATTCTGTTGCCACACGCGAGGTGGCTGTGGCTACTTCGGCTGCTGAAAAAAGCAAATCACCGTCATCCAGAATTGCGTTTGCTTCTGCTAGTGTAGGCATTGTTATTTCCGTGATTTTTTGGCAATTTTAGCCGCCGCTTTCGATATCAATTTAAGGGTTATTTTAGGCTCAACCGCAGGCTTTGCCGAAGCCGCAGACTTGGATGCCACACCGGCAGAAGATTTTGATTTTGCAGCAGGAAACTTTTGTGCTGAAAGGTGTTCTGAAAACGCTTTACCCACTTCGGGATGCTTCATGCCGAGCGCCACAGTCGCTTTCAAATAACCCAGCTTGGAACCGCAGTCATAGCGGGTGCCTTCAAACTCATAGGCAAACACAGTTTCATGCTTCAGTAACGACGCAATACCGTCGGTGAGCTGAATCTCTTTACCTGCACCCGCCTGAATTTTTTCCAGCTGATCAAATACGCGCGGCGTCAGAATATAACGCCCGACGACACTCAGTGTTGATGGCGCATCTTCAGGTTTCGGTTTTTCCACAATACCGCTCAGCTTCGACACGGCTTTATCCACGCGCTTGGCGTCCACAATTCCATATTGCGAAGTATCTTCGCGCGCCACATTCATCACACCCAAAATGGAGCTTTTTTTCTTGGCATACAAGTCGACCATTTGCTTCATCACCGGCGTACGCGCATCAATCAAGTCGTCCGCCAGAATGACCGCAAATGGCTCATTGCCCACCAAATGCCGTGCGCACAAAACCGCATGGCCCAAACCCAGCGCCTCCGGCTGGCGCACATACACATAACGCACATTGGCGGGGAGCATGTTGCGCACTTCGTTCAATACTTTCAGCTTGCCTTTCAGCTGTAGCTCGGCTTCGAGTTCATAAGCCTTATCGAAATGATCTTCAATGGTGCGCTTGCCGCGACCCGTGATAAAAATCATCTCGGTGATGCCCGCTGCAGCCGCCTCTTCAACGGCATATTGAATGAGCGGCTTGTCCACGACCGGCAACATTTCTTTCGGCGACGCCTTGGTTGCGGGTAAAAAACGGGTGCCTAGACCGGCAACGGGGAAAATGGCTTTGGTAATTTTGGAGGTTTTGTTCACAGCAGTTTTCTTCAAGGCATTTTTCTTCATGGCAGTCTCGGTTCAGGGTTAAAGCATTTTTAAAAATTGCGCTTCGTCCAACACAGTTACACCGAGCCCAATGGCCTTTTCAAGTTTACTACCCGCATCAATGCCCGCAATAACAAAATCTGTTTGCTTTGACACGCTGCCCGCCACTTTTGCGCCCGCCAACTCGAGCATATCCTTCGCCTCGTCACGCGCGAGTGTCGGCAGTGTGCCTGTGAGTACTACTGTCTTGCCAAAAAACGTATTTTGGCCTTCAGCAGACGGCCCAAGGTCTAAGCCTGGCGCGGAACTTGGAGCATTCGAGTCATTTGAGGAAACCACATATTCGCGTTCAGGCCAGGTCACGCCACAGGCGCGCAGCTGTTCAACCACCTCACGGTTATGTGCTTGGTCGAAAAAATTCCGCACACTTTGTGCCACCACCGGGCCTACATCGTTTACGTCCAGCAGCGCTTCAGCGTTGGCGTTCATTACCGCATCAAGGTTGCCAAAATGCTTCGCCAAATCCTTCGCAGTCGATTCACCAACATGGCGAATGCCGAGCCCGAATAAAAATTTTGCAAGTGTCGTTTGCTTACTTTTCTCAATCGCCGCCAATAAATTATTCGCTGATTTTTCGGCCATGCGCCCCAGATTCGACAACGCCGCTAAACC
>JAYVYF010000399.1:0-12715 GCA_043784585.1 Burkholderiales bacterium | reverse complement strand
ACGCGTTCGCCTGGTGGCGTGCCGCTGATTCGCAATAAAGTGCGGCTGTCGCTGTCGCAGCGCGATGAAATATTGGCGTTTTGCGATGCGGGCCCAGGAGACGGCGGTGCGGGGGCGGTATTGGTTTTGTTGAAGGCGAGTTAAGGTAGATGCAATACAGAAAGCTGCACTGCGTGTAGCATCGACAACAGAAGCTCTACTAAGATCGGTGCCACCATTTGCCGGTAAACTTGAGAGTCATTCTTATCCCGCCTTGGCAATTGACAAACATGCCAGCATTCGGCATGACCGCGACCAAACGTGGCACTTTTCATATCCTATGACTTCAATTCCGCGTGCTTTTTTCCTCATGCTTGCCTTGGTGCTGGCGCTGTTGGCATTGAGCGAGCTAGGCACTCGCCGTTTGGCCGATCCGGACGAGGGCCGCTATTCAGAAATTTCTCGCGAAATGGCGCAGTCGAATGATTTCGTCACGCCACGTCTGAACGGCCTCAAGTATTTTGAAAAGCCGCCCCTGCAATACTGGGCGACTGCGATTGCATTCAAGTTGCTGGGCGAGAGCGAATTTAGTGCAAGGCTTTATACATTCCTGTGCGCACTGGGGTGCATTTTACTTATTGGCTATACGGGTTCTCGCCTTTACGGTGCAGAAACAGGCATCTACGCCGTACTCGCGTTGTTGGGATCGTGGTATTTCACGGCTTTCACGCAAATCGTCACACTCGATATGGGCCTCACGTTGTGGATGACCGTAGGCGTATGCGGATTTCTTCTGGCGCAATCTGCTGACAACGCGTCAAGCCGGCGTTGCTGGATGTTAATGGCATGGGCCGGAATGGCTTTTGCAGTGCTGTCGAAAGGCTTGATTGGCATCGTTTTTCCGTCCGCTGCGATATTTTTCTACTGGGTCATACAGCGCGATTGGCGGTTGCTGGCGAAGCTTGAGTGGTTTTATGGATTGCTGCTTTTTTTAATCATTACCGTTCCCTGGTTCGCGATGGTGTCGCTGCAAAATCCGGAATTTCCCCGCTTCTTTTTCATCCACGAACATTTTGAGCGATTCCTGAGCAACACGCATCGGCGCGAAGGCCCATGGTGGACCTTTATAGCCATCACTGTGCTGGGCTTTATGCCATGGGGATTGGCAATATGCCCGGCGATTATCAATAGCTGGCGAAATATTGGCTTACGCATCGGTAAGCCCGACGGCTCGACCTTCCTGCCGCTTCGGTTTGTACTGATATTCAGCGCATTTATACTGTTTTTCTTTTCAATATCCAGCTCAAAACTTCCGGGCTATATCCTGCCGATTTTTCCGGTATTGGCTTTTGTCATTGGCGCTTATCTCAAAGAAGCCGACACTAGATTACTGGGCTGGCTATCATTGCCAACGTTGGCGTTAGCGCTGGCGGGCGCATTTGCCGCATGGAAAACTTACTCGGCGATGGGCAATCTGATAATCGCCGGACTACTGGTTTGGGCATCGGCCGTGTTAATTGCATTCTGGATGTTCAGACAGCACAAAAGATGGTTGGGCATACTCACGATGTCGATTGCGACCTGCATCCTGACGGGGTTTGCCGCACGCGGATTCGACGACATTGCACCGAAAAAATTAAGTTATGCGGTGGCAGCAGCGATCAAACAACATCTCACCCCGGAAACGCGTCTTTATGCGATCAAAATTTATGACCAATCGCTGCCGTTTTATTTAAAACGCACCTTGACCTTGGTGGACTATGTTGACGAATTCCAGATGGGCCAAAACGCGGAGCCCGCGAAACATATTGCGGCCCTCAAAGATTTGCCGGCCGCGTGGAGCATGGCAGGTCCGGCAATCGCTATAATTCAGCCTGACGCCGTGAATGACCTGAAATCATTAGGCATCAATTTTGAAATCATTTACCAAGACGCACGCCGCATTGCGATTAGAAAACCCGAGCCGAAATAAACCACCTTGAACCTGACCAGCTTTGTACTCATTCTGACCGGCGTGCTGCTAAATGCCGTCGCACAGCTTCTCCTGAAAGCTGGCGTCACGCGCGTCGGCGAATTTCAATTTTCGCTCGATAACGCCGTGCCCATTGGAATAAAGCTTGCCACGCAATTGCCGATTATCGGCGGCCTCGCCTGCTATGGCATCAGCGTAGTGGTGTGGATCATGGCGCTGTCGCGTGTGCCAGTGAGCGTGGCCTATCCGATGTTGTCGATTGGTTATATCGTCAACGCGTTCGCCGCATATTGGCTATTTGGCGAATCCCTGAATGCACAAAAGCTGATCGGCATCGGCGTGATTGTCGTTGGCGTTTACTTGGTCGCCCGTTCGGCAGCTTGATAAAAACCACATAAAATGAATTACATCAAATTTGCAGGGCCTATTATTGATGAAGCGATGGCCGACGCCGTCAAACAAACGTTGTTATCGGGCTGGCTCACCAGCGGGCCACGAGTAGTGGAGTTTGAAGCCGCATTGTCAAAACATCACGGTGGCCGCCCTACTCGGGTTTTTACTTCTGCCACCGCTGCGATGGAGGTAGCATTTGATGTGTGCGGGATTGGTGCGGGCGATGAAGTCATCACCTCGGCGATGACGTTTTTTTCAGTCGGCAACATGATTGAGAAAGTCGGGGCTAAAACAGTTTTTGTAGATTGCGATCTGACGACACGCAATATCAATCTAGATCAAGTGGAGCGCGCGATTACGCCCAAAACCAAGGCGATTGTGCCGACCCATTTTTCGGGCCTGCCATGCGCCATGGATCGTTTGTTAGCGCTTGCCAAAACGCATAAATTGCGGGTCATTGAGGACGCGGCGCTTGCGATAGGATCCACCTGGAAAAACTCACCAATTGGCGCTTTTGGAGATATTGCCACCTTCAGTTTTCACCCCAATAAAAACATGACCACCATTGAAGGCGGGGCCGCTATTTTTGCGGATGAGGCCGAGGCTAGGCGCGCGGAAATGTATCGTTTTCATGGCATTTCGCGCCTAGCGGATGGCACGCGCGACATCACCGTGGCGGGCGGCAAATTTAATATGAGCGATGTGTCGGCGCAGCTGGGAATCGATCAACTTGCGCATCTTGATCACTGGTGTGCGCATCGACAAAAACTCGCGGCGCATTATTTTGCACAGCTTGAAGGGGTTGCAGAATCGCTGGGACTTGGCCTGCCCGCGAAGGCGTATCCGGGTCAAGAGCGCGGTCATAGCTGGAACATGTTTTGCGTGCTGCTGCCACTTGCTAAAATGAGCATCACCCGCAAACAATTTATCGATGCCATGCATAAAGAAAATATTGGTATTGGCGTTTCGTACGAGGCCATGCACTTGACCACACTGTTCCGCACCAAAGGCCATCAAGAAGGCGAATTTCCCCATGCCGAACGTATTTCGCGTGAAACCGCGACACTGCCGCTGCATGCGGGGTTAACGCTCGCGGATGTAGAGCGCGTGTGCGAGGCAGTGGTTCGTTTTGTGCGGCCTTCACGCGATAGTGCTGCATGAACGCGTCGGCATCGTCACTCAACCTGTCCGTTGTCATCCCGGTCTATAACGAGGAACTCGGCTTGGCCCAGTTGTTTTCGCGTCTCTATCCTGCGCTCGATAAATTAAATATTTCCTACGAAATTATCTTTATTAATGATGGCTCAGCGGATCGATCTGCTGCGTTGTTGCGCGAGCAATTTCAGGCGCGACCAGACGTCACGCGGGTGGTGCTATTCAAGGGCAATTACGGCCAGCATATGGCGATCATGGCCGGCTTTGAGCATTGTCGCGGGGAGCGCATCGTCACGCTCGATGCGGATTTACAAAATCCACCCGAAGAAATTGGCAGCTTACTGGTCGCCATGGATCAGGGTGCAGACTATGTAGGCACCATCCGCAAACTGCGCCAAGATTCACTTTGGCGGCGGGTGGCGTCACGAGCGATGAACCGGATGCGGGAACGCATTACCCATATTAAAATGACTGACCAGGGCTGCATGTTGCGTGCCTATAGCCGCTCAATTGTGCAGGCGATCAATCAAACCCGCGACATCAGCACCTACATCCCGGCGCTGGCCTATTCTTTCGCGAATCGCCCTGTGGAAATAGAGGTCGCGCACGAAGAACGCTTTGCGGGGGAATCCAAGTATTCGTTTTATGCGCTTATCCAGCTTAATTTTGATTTGATGACGGGCTTTTCCACCAAGCCGTTACAGATTTTTTCGTTTATCGGCATTGCCATTTCATTTTTATCCATCGGCTTTGTCGTGCTTCTGGCCATTCGGCGCTTGATCGTGGGGCCCGAGGCGGAAGGATTATTCACGCTGTTTGGCATCGCATTTTTTCTGATCGGCATCACGCTGTTTGGGATCGGTTTGCTTGGCGAATATGTGGGCCGAATCTATGAACAAGTGCGCCTGCGACCACGCTACATGATTGATGCCGTGCTGGAAGAGCAGGATGAAAGCAAGTGATCAATGCTGGTGCGGGCCGGGCTGCAAGCGCGCGGACCGTAACCAATCGGCCGCTCACGGGGCAGGTTGAGGCGGAGAGGACTAACGCAGTGCGGGCCGTCGTTTTTGCGTACCACAATGTCGGTGTTCGCTGCCTGCAGGTGTTGCTGGCGCACGGCGTCGAAATCGCGATGGTTGTCACGCATGACGACAATCCGAGTGAACATATATGGTTCGATAGCGTAGAAAAATTAGCGGGCCTCCACCGCATCCCCGTGGTGAAGCCGGTTGACCCCAACGCGCCTGAATTCGTTGCGGAGATTGCCGCGCTCAAGGCCGATTTCCTGTTTTCGTTTTACTACCGCATGATGTTTAAGCCCGCGCTGCTGGCCACTGCCGCTCGTGGTGCGTTTAATATGCACGGCTCACTGTTACCCAAATATCGTGGCCGCGTGCCGGTGAATTGGGCGATCATCAAAGGCGAAACTGAAACCGGTGCCACACTGCATGAAATGGTCGAAAAGCCAGACGCGGGCCGCATTGTCGATCAAGCCACCGTGCCGATACTGCCGAACGACAACGCACTCGAAGTTTTCCAGAAAGTAACGCTGGCAGCCGAATTGACGCTGGATCGCGCACTGCCAGAATTAATCAAAGGCTCAGCCAAAATGCGCGTTCAGGATTTATCGGCCGGCTGCTATTTTGGCGGTCGCAAAGCCGCCGACGGCGTAATCGATTGGCACGACAGCGCGCAAAACATCCATAATCTGATACGAGCCGTTGCACCGCCTTACCCGGGTGCAAGTACGTGCATTGCGGGTAAGCCGGTTATCATCAGCAAAAGTTTGCTAGCACCCGCGCGTTTTACGCACAGTAATGCCGGCTTTATGAATGTAAGCAGCGAGCGGTGTATTGCGCTCTGCGGCGATGGGCAAATGCTCCGAATTTTAGAAGCGATCATCGATGGGAAAGTTTTGAACGAAGCAAGCCTGCCCGGTTGCATCGGCATCGGTGTCCACGCACTTTCAGCTTAAAAACTATGACTCATTTGCCACCATCCCAACAGCTCACATTTAGCAAACATCGTATTGAAGGATTGACCGATGCGATTTTTGCCGTCGCAATGACGTTATTGGTGATCGAGTTAAAAATTCCCGAAACGGCACACATCACTTCGCAGGCGGCACTCATCGACGCGATTGGTCATTTGGGACCCAAAATTGTTGCGTGGAGTATTAGTTTTTTCGTGCTTGCACAGTTTTGGTACGGTAATCACCGGCTATTTTATTTTGTAAAACACGTTGACGGAAAGTTTTTGTTCTATTCGCTGGCGTATTTAGGGCTGGTGAGCCTGATGCCATTTTCCTCAGCGTTGGTGGGCGAATATCAGATCATATTTTTCTCGCAGATTTTTTACGCACTCAACCTAGCGGCCATTGCCTTACTGGCCATTTTGCAAAGCCGCTATGTGTACAAGCACGCGGCCGTTGGTGGCACTCCCGGTATGCCTGCCGCCGTTTATCACGGCGCACGCTTTCGCAATTTCGGGCTCGTATTTTTGGCACTACTGTCTATTGTCCTCGGCAACTATGTGCCCGGCACCGGCAATATCGTGTTTGCGTTAATGGCGATACTTTCTCCCATCAGCAGACGCAGAGAAACGCGTGAACTCGCAAAATTATCAGCGGCCTCTACGCCAGCAACGTTTATTTAGTAAAAACTTAGAAAGATTTAATCGCATGAAAAAAATACTCATACTCGGTGTCAACGGCTTCATTGGCCATCACCTTTCCAAACACATTCTGGCAACCACCGACTGGCAAGTGTTCGGTATGGACATGAACAGTGATCGCGTGACGCAATTCATGGATAACCCGCGCTTCAAGTTTTTTGAAGGCGACATCATGATTAACAAGGAATGGATTGAGTATCACATACGCAAATGTGATGTCGTGCTGCCGCTGGTGGCGATTGCCACACCATCGACTTATGTCTCTGATCCACTACGCGTCTTCGAACTCGATTTCGAAGCCAATCTACCGTTTATCCGCTCTTGTGTGAAATACAAAAAGCGAGTGATTTTTCCGTCTACTTCCGAGGTTTATGGCATGTGCAGCGACGAGCAATTCGATCCGCACTCGTCCAATCTGGTGCTAGGCCCGATTGAGAAACAACGCTGGATTTATTCGTGTTCGAAGCAATTAATGGATCGCGTGATTTATGCTTATGGTTCACGCGGCGAGCTGGATTTCACACTGTTCCGCCCTTTCAACTGGATTGGTGCAGGCCTTGATTCCATTCACACGCCGAAGGAGGGATCATCCCGCGTCATTACGCAATTCTTCGGCCATATTGTGCGTGGCGAGCCGATCAAACTCGTGGACGGCGGTGGGCAAAAACGTGCCTTCACCTACGTTACGGACGGCATTTCTGCGCTAACCAAAATTATCGCCAATGAAAATAACGTCGCGTCGGGACAAATTTATAACATCGGCAACCCAAAAAATAATTTTTCAGTGCGCGAACTGGCAACGATGATGCTGGAACTGGCAAAGAGTTATCCCGAGTACAAGGATACGGCGGCGAAAGTGAAGCTGGTTGAAACGACTTCTGGCGAGTACTACGGCAAAGGTTATCAAGATGTGCAAAACCGCGTGCCAAAAATCGACAACACGATCAAAGATTTGAACTGGAAGCCAGAGGTCAACATGGCCAATGCGCTCAAGGGCATTTTTGATCACTACCGCATCGAGCTTGAAGATGCGAAGCAGTTGGTGAACTAAGTGGAATCGCTATTGGTCGGTGTCGTGATGGGCTCCAATTCTGACTGGGATGTTATGCAGCACACCGCGAAAGTGCTGAAAGATTTTGGCGTCAGCTTTGAGCACAAAGTAGTTTCCGCACACCGAACGCCTGACGCGATGTTTGAATACGCCGCAACGGCGCGCGATCGCGGCCTAAAGTGCATTATTGCGGGGGCTGGCGGAGCCGCACATTTGCCGGGCATGATTGCCAGCAAAACGACGTTACCGGTGCTGGGGGTGCCAGTGCCCTCAAAGCATTTGGCGGGGCAAGATTCGCTTTATTCGATTGTGCAGATGCCCAAAGGTATTCCTGTTGCCACGTTCGCCATTGGTGAGGCTGGCGCTGCCAACGCAGGATTATTTGCGGTGAGCCTGCTCGCGAACAGCGATGCATCGCTGGTGGAAAAGCTGCGTGCCTATCGCGAAAGTCTTAAAGAGCAGGTTGCAGCGATGCATCTGCCCGAAATCATTTAACGATTCCGCCCCCATGATTCTGCCCGGAAAAACGCTAGGCCTCATCGGTGGCGGTCAACTAGGCCGCATGTTCACCATCGCGGCGCGCAATATGGATTATCGGGTCACGGTACTGGATCCTGACCCCTTGTCGCCCGCGGCAGAATTCGCCAGCGGCCATTTGAACACGGCCTACACCCACCCGATTTCGCTTGAAGAAATGGCCACTACCTGCGCGGCGGTGACCACTGAGTTTGAAAATGCGCCTGCCGAAATATTGATTGAATTAGCCAGACGCACCACGGTACGCCCCAGCGGGAACGCGGTTGCGATTGCGCAGGATCGCGAGCAGGAAAAAGGATTTTTTAAAGACAAGGGATTCCCGGTCGGCCCATGCGCCATGATCAAATCGGTGGCAGATATTGCGTCTGCACTCAAGGTCGTGAAACTGCCTGGAGTGCTTAAAACTGCCCGCTTTGGTTACGACGGCAAGGGGCAGGCGCGAATCGCGAATGTGCGGGAACTGGAATCGGTGTTGGCGCAATGGAAATTTCCGCCGTCAATTCTCGAAGAGTTTATTGCGCTCAAATTAGAAATCTCGGTGGTACTTGCAAGGGCTGCAGATGGGGAGATATCAGTATTCCCGGTGGCTGAAAACCAGCACGTGAATGGCGTGCTTGATATTACCATCGCCCCTGCGCGGATCAGTGCAGTGATTGCCGCCATGGCAACCGATATTGCGAAAAAACTCGCGGTGGCGCTCGATTATGTGGGCGTTCTGGCGGTGGAATTCTTTATTACTCACGATGACCAACTCCTGATTAACGAGATCGCCCCACGACCGCACAATAGCGGGCATTACACGATTGACGCCTGCCGCTCGTCACAGTTTGAGCAGCAAGTGCGCGTTTTATGTGGATTACCGCTAGGCGACGCGACCCAGCACTCGGCGGCGGTAATGCTTAATTTGCTGGGCGATATCTGGCGCGGGCCAGATAAAAAGACCGCACCGGACTGGCAGGCAGTGCTCAAACACCCCGGTGCACATTTGCATCTATACGGCAAGCGCGAAGCCCGCGTAGGTCGCAAAATGGGGCATGTGACGGTATGTGATGCTGATTTAGCAGTGGCGTTAAAAGTCGCAATGCAAATCAAAGCTGAATTGCAGATCGCTTGATTGCCTGATTCTGCGGTTGATTTAGTTTCGTTTAATTCAAACACAAGCATCATCACATCTAACGAAATTAAACAGGGCGCGCGCACTGCGTCTTGGCAACTTTCAACTGGCTCACTTTATGCTGAACATACGTAACGCTGCTATCCGCTCGAACATTTTTTTGATGTGCATCTTCGCCGCATTTCCATTTGCCATAAGCGGCAGCACCCACGCGTGGGAATGGAATTGGGGCTTGGGCAAAGGCGTTTCGGGCTCGGGCACCATCAATTCAGAAATACGTAACGTGACCGGCTTTGCAGGCCTTAAATTATCCTTACCGGCAAGCGTGCACATCCGTCAGAGCAACACGGAAAGCGTGGTGATTGAAACAGACGACAACATTTTTGCCGCTGGTCGAAACGATTGTCGAAGATAGCCAACTCAAAATTCGCCCGCGCGAAACAAATTCCAGCTTCAGAACCAAAACACTAAATGTCACCATCAACGCGAAGACGGTCGAGAGTATTGTAGCGGCGGGTTCGGGCAGAGTACGTGCCAGACGGCTTAAAGGCTTGAAGGCTGAAACATTCAAAATCAGCATTGCGGGTTCGGGCGATGTACAAATCAAAGCAGTGGATGCTGTGACGTTAAAAGTTTCGATTGCCGGCAGTGGCGAATTAACCGTCGGCGCTAAAGCCGCCACGTTTGAGGCCTCCATCGCAGGCTCGGCTGGAGTGAAAGCCGCAGAGCTGGAAACAGAGAATGCAAAAATCAGCGTCACGGGATCTGGCAATGCGATCGTGTGGGCCAAAGAGTCGCTAAACCTGAGCGTGGCGGGCGCCGGCGAGGTGCAATATTATGGCGATGCCAAAGTGAGCAAATCGATAGCGGGATCAGGCCGCGTGATGAGATCGGGCGCAGTACGCGCGCCGTAAATTAAATCGTGCTTGCGAAGTCATCGCCAGCGTTTGAATGCTCTTATTGAAAATAAAGGTCTAGCAAAGACGAGGGTTTCAAGCTATTTAGTGCTTGAAACCCTCGCGTACATTAGAGTTTATCAGCAGCATTTGCGAACAACCCCTTTAAAAAGGGCTCGCAGTGTAACCCGCTAGGGCACCAAAAAATCACCCGACTTTCCGCCGCGCTTCTCGATCAAATGAATGCCTGAAATGGTCATGGCCCGGTCAATGGCTTTTACCATATCGTAAATTGTCAGCAGCCCCGCCGACACCGCCGTTAACGCCTCCATCTCTACGCCGGTACGGCCAATGGTTTCGACCGTGACGCGACACTCGATGCTCGGTGCCGTCTGGTCGAGAATGAACTCAACGGCAACTTTGGTGATGATTAACGGGTGCGCTAGCGGGATCAAATCGGGCGCGCGCTTTGCACCCTGAATCGCGGCAATGCGCGCAACCCCAAGCACATCGCCCTTTTTGGCTCCGCCGCTTTTGATCAATTCAAATGTTGCAGGCAACATGCGAATATGTCCCGCCGCGACGGCAACGCGCCGCGTCTCGGGCTTGACACCGACATCCACCATATGTGCTTGCCCGGATTCGTTGAAGTGATTGAGTGATTGCATGGGAGTTGGCATGGTTTGTGGTTGAATTCAGTTTTGCTTTTCGTTCGGTGCAATCAGTTTTTTGTTAGCTGTGATTTAGTGCAAATGATGCATTTTGACTGCACCGAGTTGCGGCGCGGCCCAGTTGGTACAATCTGCCTGGCACATAATTACTGTTTGCCTGCGATGGAACCGAATGTGCGCGGTGTCGTCCAACGTATCTACTATTCAAAATCTTTATATAAAATTTTCATGCAAAGATTGCCAAAACGGTTGGGCGCTCAAATGCGGTGCGGTGCGAATCCTGTCAAACGTATGCTTTGCGGGATGCTTGCTGGCGTTCACATTTTAGCGCTTGTGCTTCCGGTTTCCATCAGCGCAAACGCCCAGGGCCTGCCCGACTTGGGCGATTCTTCAGACGCTGTTATTTCTGCCCAGCAGGAACGCACCATTGGCAAACGGATTATGCTGGAGATACGCGGTGATCGCGCGTTTGTTGAAGACGCAGAACTGTCGGATTACATTTCGTCCCTCGGCAACAAAATGATCGCAGCCAGTCGTGGTAGCACCAACGATAATCGCCGCGATTTTGAATTTTTTCTACTTAACGATGAATCCATTAACGCCTTTGCGTTGCTGGGCGGCTTCGTTGCGATCCATTCCGGTTTGGTGCTAACCACCGCCAATGAATCCGAACTGGCGGGCGTGATGGGCCACGAAATTGCGCACATTTTGCAGCGCCATCAATCGCGTGGCGCGGACGAGCAGCGCAAAAACGCACCGCTTCAGTTGGCCATGCTGGCCGGTGCCATTATCGCCGCACGCTCCAACTCTTCATCATCGAGCCAGGCCACCGAAGCCATCGTTGCGAGCTCGGCGGCACTGTCGTATCAGAATCAGCTGAATTACACGCGTGATTTTGAGCGTGAGGCAGATCGTATCGGCATTCAGGTCATGTCGCGCGCAAATTTTGATCCGCAAGGAATGCCGGGGTTTTTTGAGCGCATGTTGCGAGCCAATCGTCATAACGACGGTAAAACACCCGGCTATCTTCGTACCCACCCTTTAACCACCGAGCGTATTGCGGAAATGCAGGATCGTGTTGCTTCCATGCGCGCTGCGGGCAAGCGCCCGACGGGTGAAAGCAGTGCGTCATTCAGCAGCGCTGAAAGTAGCGGTTCCGTTCCGGACAGTGTGGAATACAAGCTGGCGCGCGCAAAATTGCGCGTGATGAGCATGAGTCCTTTTGAGGCGGTGAACTACTTCAAAACCGAGATCGCGGCCAGCACCATTTTGCGAAACCGCGCCGACGCGTATGGTCTCACGCTGGCACTCATGCTTTCTCGCCAATTTGCGGCAGCCGAAAAAGAGCTGGCAGGCATACGCAATTGGGGCGGATCGGGCGGGACAGCAGGCCATCCGTGGATTGAAAATCTAGCGGCGCAGATCAAAAGTGGTGAAGGCAAATTTGATGAAGCGTTGGCGATTTATAAAACAGCAATGAAAAATTTCCCCGGCCAGCGCGCGCTGATGTACGGCTACATCGAAACGTTATATGAATCAGGTCAGATAGATGCCGCATTGGCAGCGGCAAATGAGCAAATCAAGAGTATCAGCGACGATCCGCGCTATTACGAATTGGCCGCCAAAGGTTACGAGCGTAAAAACAAACATCTGGCTGAACATCGGGCGATTGGTGAAGCCTACTTTCGCCGCGATAATTTAATCGGTGCAATTCAGCAATTCGAGATCGCGACCAAAGCAAAAGATGGCGATTTTTATGAGTCATCGGCGGTGGAATCAAGATTGAGAGAATTAAAAATTGCGTTCCGATCACGGCCGCTTTTGCCCGGGGAGAAGCGCGATAAAGAATTGGATAAAGAACTCGACAAAGAATTGGGCAAAGAGCCTGCATCCCTCGCGATGCCCAAATCAGCAGCACCAAAACCAGCACCGTTTAGATCCGTGGTGCCAAACCCTACCGCTTTATCACCGTTATCTCGCGATGTTGTTCCGCGTTAGCCCTCCTATGAATCCACCGCCCGGCATTGCTGGGCGATGGATATTGCTTTGGCTGGCGATATTAAGCGCAGCACCCATTTTTGCCATAGCCGCCACGCCCACCATCTCGAATGGTAGAGCCATCTTTTTAGACGAGCGTAAAGGTAACTGCGCGGCCTGTCATAAGGTACCCAATGATGCTGCGATTAAAAGCGCCTCCAGCATTGGCGGCCCTCTTGAGGCAATTAAAGCGCGCTATCCTGATCGCACAAAGTTACGCGACGTCGTATGGGATTT
>JAYVYF010000398.1:0-1552 GCA_043784585.1 Burkholderiales bacterium | reverse complement strand
TTGACATGGAAGTCTTCAAGGCAGCGCTGCGACCGGACACGATTGTGGTGTCGATCTTGTATGTGAACAATGAAATTGGCGTGATTCAACCAGTAGAAGAAATTGGCGAAATTTGTAGAGCGCGGGGCATTATTTTCCACCTCGATGCTGCCCAGGCAACAGGTAAAGTTGTGATTGATTTGCAAACGCTCAAAGCAGATTTGATGAGTTTTTGTGCGCACAAAAGCTACGGGCCAAAAGGTATCGGTGCGCTGTTTGTGCGCCGCAAGCCGCGCGTGCGCCTTGAAGCGCAAATGCACGGTGGTGGTCATGAACGCGGCTTTCGCTCGGGCACCCTGGCGACGCATCAGATCGTTGGCATGGGCGAGGCGTTTCGTTTGGCACGCTTGGAAATGGCGACTGAAAGCGAACGCATTCGCATGCTGCGTGATCGTCTGCTTGACGGCATCAAGGGAATGGAAGAAATATACGTCAACGGCGATCTCGAACATCGAGTGCCGCACAATCTTAACGTGAGCTTTAATTTCGTTGAAGGTGAATCGCTGATTATGGGTATCAAGGAATTGGCGGTGTCATCAGGCTCGGCATGTACATCAGCGTCGCTTGAGCCATCATATGTGTTGCGTGCGCTCGGTCGTAATGACGAGCTTGCACATTCATCGATTCGTTTCACAATCGGGCGATTTACCACGGAATCTGATATCGATTTCGCCATCAAACTATTGAAAGAGCGCATTCAAAAATTGCGCGATATGTCACCGTTGTGGGAAATGTTTAAAGACGGTGTGGATCTGAATTCGGTGCAATGGGCCGCACACTAAAACCTGGCTGCTTATTTATATCGTCAGGGCAGCATAAATACTAAGGAGTACGATCATGGCATACAGCACAAAAGTTATTGACCACTATGAAAACCCGCGTAACGTAGGCTCGTTTGGCAAAGATGAAGTCGGCATTGCGACCGGCATGGTAGGCGCGCCGGCTTGCGGCGACGTGATGAAGCTGCAAATAAAAGTCGGTGCGGACGGCATTATTCAGGACGCCAAATTCAAGACCTACGGCTGCGGTTCGGCAATTGCATCTTCGTCACTTGTTACCGAGTGGGTGAAGGGCAAAACATTAGCCGAAGCAGGTTCTATTAAAAATACCCAGATTGCGGAAGAGCTAGCGCTGCCGCCCGTGAAAATTCACTGCTCGATTCTGGCTGAAGATGCGATCAAAGCAGCGATTGCGGACTACCATGCCAAGCATGTTGTTGAAGCGGTTGCCGAAGCCAAGGCTGCGTAATTATGGCAATTACTCTCACGGATCGCGCTGCCAAGCACGTTCAAAGCTATCTCGCCAAACGCGGCAAGGGCGTCGGCGTCCGCTTTGGCGTGCGCACCACCGGCTGTTCTGGCATGGCGTACAAGCTGGAGTTTGTTGATGCAGCGGTGCCCGAAGATCAGGCATTTGAAAGCTTCGGCGTGAAAGTTTTTGTTGACCCGAAAAGTTTGGTTTACATTGACGGCACCGAGCTTGATTTTGTGCGCGAAGGTTTGAATGAAGGTTT
>JAYVYF010000397.1:0-11415 GCA_043784585.1 Burkholderiales bacterium | reverse complement strand
CACCAGCACACGGCGGAAATCGAAATGGGGCTGGAGCGGGTGCGTGAGGTTTGGCAGCGCATGCGTTGCCCGCAAGCGCCCGTCAATATTATCGTTGGTGGCACCAACGGCAAAGGCTCCACCTGCGCCATGCTGGAATCGATTCTCCATGTTGGCGGCTATAAGACAGGCTTTTTTACATCGCCGCATTTATTGCGCTACAACGAACGGGTTCGCGTTGATAAAGCTGAGGCAAGTGATGCAATGTTGATTGCCTCATTCAGGGCGATTGAAGCGTCCCGTTCTGTGCCGAACACCATCCCGCTTACCTATTTCGAATACGGCGCGTTATCAGCGCTATGGATATTCGCGCATCAGAACATTGAGGTGGCAATCCTCGAAGTAGGATTGGGGGGGCGACTGGATGCGGTAAATATTATTGATGCGGATGTCAGCGTGGTGGTGAGCGTTGATCTTGATCATCAACACTATTTGGGTGATACAAAAGAAAAAATTGGCTTGGAGAAAGCGCATATTTATCGCGCAGGCAGGCCTGCGATCTTTGCGGATGTCACTCCGCCTGAATCGCTTACTGCGTATGCTGATTCCATCGGCGCACATCTGTTTCTCCTCAATCGCGATTATCAGTACCAGCGCATGGACAATCAGTGGCAATTCAAGGGGAAAATCCTAGGCCGTGATATTGCTCGCCGTTCGCTGCCGTGGCCTGCTTTACGCGGCGCCTATCAGCTGAAAAACGCGTCTGCCGCGCTTGCGGCCTTGTCAGCATTGCAGGAGCGGTTGCCGCTATCGATTGGCCACATCAAGCGCGGTTTGCTTGAAGTGGAATGGCCCGGGCGGATGCAGGTGCTGCCGGGCAGACCTGCGGTAGTGCTGGATGTAGCACATAATCCGCATGCCGTGCGGGCATTGGAAGATTCGCTGGGCACGATGGGGTTTTACGAAAACACGTTTGCTGTTTTCAGCATGCTTAAAGATAAAGATATTGATGCGGTAATCGATATCATCAAAGGCCGCATTGATTTCTGGTTTGTGGCGGGACTGCCCGGAGAGCGCGGCCTGAGCGCGGAATTGTTAGCAGAAAAACTGCGCGCGTCGGGCCTTGAAGGCAGGTATTCACTGCATACCAGCGTCGGCCTTGCATATGCTGCCGCACGGGAAAAAGCGAGCGAGAATGATAGAATTTTAGCTTTTGGATCATTCGGCACAGTCGCAGAGGTAATGAGTGCGCTCAAAGTGAGGTAACGCCTTGCCTAGCAGTCAGAATGATATTTAAATTATAAAGATTCAGCTTTATTTTGCGGGGCATGCTCCGATGGATGGACAATATGGCGTTACCCAAAGCCGGCGAAATTTCAGCCGCTGAATTAGAGATAAAACGTCGCGGCAGGCTGCGATTAATCGGTGCAATTACGATTGGCTTATTGGCGATCGTTTTTTTGCCGATGATTTTTGATTCAGAGCCGGCGCGCAACAAATCGAAAATCAAGCCCGGCTCCCAAGAAATATCGATCCAGATTCCACCCAAAGAGGGATTGCCGCCGCTGCCAGCGCCAGAACCAATACCTAATGCGGCTGTGGCATCTATTGTCCTACCAGTTGCACCGCCTGCCGTATTGAAACCGCCTGCAAATGTCGAGATCACAACAGACGAAAAAAAGGCCGAAAAAAAGGACGAAAAGAAACCTGATCCCGTGACACAAGTTGCAAAAGTTGCCCCTGCACTGGCACCTGCGCTCGTGGCTTCGCCCAAGCCTGTAGCCAAAGCCATTGAACTTAGCCAAGGGTTTGTGGTGCAAATAGGTGCGTTTAAAGACGCTGAAAATGCCAAACAAATTATGGCGCAGGCCAAGGTAGCCAAATTGCCCGTGTACACCGACTCAATCGCGATTTCTGGCGGCACGGTTACGCGAGTACGTGTCGGTCCATTCGCAACCAAACAAAAGGCGGATTCGGCGCTCGCCCAACTTAAACTCACTGGTTCGGACGGGAAAATTGTTCCTTTGCCATAACTTTCTTGATGCTTCTAAATTTTTCAAAGCTTATAAACATTTTATAGTTTTGCTGAATAGCTTTTGCGATGATGCAATCGGTTTGCACCGATGAATGAGCTGGATTACGCGATCGTTGCCATCATGCTGCTGTCCATCATCGTCGGTGCGGTTCGTGGCGCGATTCGTGAAGTGATGAATATTGCGGGATGGGTGATTGCCTTTATTCTGGCGCATACGTTCGCGGCGAATCTCGGGACATACTTTGCAGATTGGGCTGTAGAGCCGGTACTGCGTTTAGTGGCTGCATGGCTGATAATATTTTTGATGGTTTTGCTTGGTGTGGCGTTAGTCTCAAGCCTGGTCACAGGACTAATCAAAAAATTGGGTTTGAGCGGGTTGGATCGTAGCGTAGGTGCGTTGATTGGCGTGCTGCGCGGTGCATTGGTTTTGTTAGTGTTAACGTTGGCCGCGGGCCTCACCAAGGTTCCGCAATCTAGTATGTGGCGAGAGGCGACAGCAACGCCTTGGCTTGAAGTGGCGGCACTTTATTCACGGAGTCTTTTGCCCGACACAGTAGCGGCTCGCATTCAATATCGAAAATCCACCGCAAGTCAGTTGTCGGTACCGAAAAAAGTTTAAACGCAGGAGAAAACTATGTGTGGCATCGTCGGTATTGTTTCTAAAAGTCCGGTAAACCAGTTGCTCTATGATGGATTGACGGTGCTGCAGCATCGCGGCCAGGATGCGGCGGGCATTGTGACTGCCGAAGGTAGGACTTTTCATATGCACAAAAATAAAGGCTTGGTGCGTGATGTCTTCCGGACTCGCGATATGCGTAATCTCAAAGGAAACATGGGGATCGCGCATTGTCGATACCCCACGGCAGGATCGGCCACCAGCGTGGCGGAATCGCAACCTTTTTATGTGAATTCGCCGTTTGGTCTGGTGCTTGGTCATAACGGCAATTTGGTGAATACGGCCCAGCTGCAAAATGACCTATTCCAGGACGATTTACGTCACGTCAATACGAATTCCGATTCAGAAGTATTGTTGAATGTGCTTGCACACGAGATTCAGCTTTCCGCAAAAGGGCAACGATTGGATCCTGACGCAATCTTTGCTGCCGTCGCGGGCGTTCATCGCCGTGCGCAGGGCGCATACGCGATTGTTGCGATGATTTCCGGCTTTGGTTTGTTGGCTTTTCGCGATCCCAATGGTATCCGCC
Source organism: Burkholderiales bacterium (assembly GCA_043784585.1). Lineage (GTDB taxonomy): Bacteria > Pseudomonadota > Gammaproteobacteria > Burkholderiales > Usitatibacteraceae > UKL13-2. Next base: position 8,196 of record JAYVYF010000397.1, on the reverse strand, counting down.
CGCTCATTATCGGCAAGCGTGAGAGCGAAGGCGGCGTTGAATTTATGGTGGCATCGGAAAGCGTCGCGATTGACGTCATGGGCTTCAAAGTCATGCGCGATGTAGCCCCAGGTGAAGCCATTCTGATAGATACCTCGGGCAATTTTTTTAGCCGCCAATGTGCGCAAAACCCTAGCTTGCATCCGTGCATTTTTGAGTTTGTCTATCTGGCGCGCCCAGATTCGGTTATCGACGGCATTTCCGTTTATGAAACCCGTGCCCGCATGGGCGCTTCGCTCGGCGAGAAAATAAAACGTGAAAATCCGAATATTGAAATCGATGTGGTGATTCCGATTCCCGACACCAGCCGGCCTTCAGCAGTGGAAGTCGCACAAGTATTGGGTGTTAAATATCGCGAAGGCTTTATCAAAAACCGCTACATTGGCCGCACCTTTATTATGCCGGGGCAGGAAGAGCGCAAGCGCTCAGTGCGCCAAAAACTTAATGCGATGGGCATCGAGTTCAAAGGCAAGAATGTATTGCTGGTGGACGATTCCATCGTGCGTGGCACTACGTCAAAAGAAATTGTGCAGATGGCGCGTGATTGCGGTGCAAAAAAAGTTTACTTTGCTTCAGCCGCACCACCGGTGCGTTTTCCCAATGTCTACGGTATCGATATGCCCACTCGTTCTGAACTCATCGCAAGTGGACGAGACGCGGCACAAATTGCCGAGGCGATTGGCGCAGACGCGGTGTTTTATCAAGAGCTCGATGAGTTGATTGAAGATATTCGCGCGTGTAATCCTGCCATAACCAGCTTTGATGCTTCGTGTTTTGATGGCAAATACATCACTGGAGGCGTTACCGCTGAATATTTAGCCGGTATCGAAACCAGTCGTGCTAATAGCGAAGCTCGTGGCGCAGGCGACAGCGGAAGCGATGTTGGCAACGAAAGTGGTGCCTCCTCATATCAGCTGGACCTCGGACTCTCAACGGTCGAGTAATCAAACGATCGCGTTATCGAATCAAAGTGAGCAGGATGCAATGGCAGATAAATCGAATTCAAATTTGGATAGCGTTGGTTTTGATACTCTGGCTGTTCGAGCAGGATATTTGCAGAGCAGTTTCCAGGAAAATTCTGAAGCGCTGTTTCTAACCTCAAGCTTTACTTACAAAAATGCGGCGGAAGCGGCGCGCCGTTTCGCCAATGAAGAGCCCGGCTTCATTTACAGCCGCTTCACCAATCCCACGGTAACGATGTTTCAGGATCGTCTGGCAGCGTTGGAAGGCACCGAGGCCTGTATTGCCACGTCGACAGGTATGGCCGCGATATCAAGCGCTGTCATGGGGCTGCTGAAGCAGGGCGACCACATCGTTTCATCGCAGAGTGTGTTTGGCACCGTCATGCCATTGCTCAACCAGATATGCAAACGCTTTGGTATCGATACGACATGGGTTGATCCGACTGATTTAGATGCATGGCGCGCTGCGATTCGTCCAACTACACGGATGCTTTTCTGCGAGACGCCATCGAATCCGCTCGCCGAGATTTGCGATATTGCCGCGTTAGCTAAAATCGCAAAGCAAGTAGGGGCGTGGCTTGCCGTCGATAATTGCTTGTTAACGCCCGCCCTGCAACGACCTTGTGAATTCGGGGCTGACCTGGTAATCCATTCAGCGACTAAATATATTGACGGCCAGGGTCGTGTGCTGGCTGGCGCGGTATGTGGCCGTAAAGAGCTGATTGATCAAGTGTATGGCTTCGTACGCACCGCGGGACCCGCGATTTCGCCGTTCAATGCATGGGTGTGTTTGAAAGGTTTAGAAACCCTCAAGCTGCGCATGGAAGCTCAATCACGTAGCGCGATGGCGTTGGCGCAATGGCTTCAGGCACAGCCAAGCATTGCCAAAGTTCACTATGCGGGTCTCGCTACACATCCGCAACACGTGCTCGCCATGCGCCAAGCGCCGCTGCAAGGCGCGGTGCTGTCATTTGAAGTGAAAGGCGGGCGGGCAGAAGCGTGGCAGGTCATTGACGCCATCAAAATGATTTCGATCACCGCAAATCTGGGCGACACTAAAACCACCATCACGCACCCCGCCACGACAACGCATGCACGCATCTCGCAGGCAGAACGCGATGCGGCGAGGATTGGCGAGAATTTATTGCGGGTGGCGGTGGGCTTGGAGAATATAGAAGATTTGCAGCGGGATTTGCTGCGGGGATTGTAAGGCTGCTACTGCGCCCTTACAGTGAGTTGACGACATGGGGGCAAAATGCAGCATTCAAGAAAACGATTTTGCTATGTTGCCCTAGCGATTGCGCTAGTAGCGATCGTGGTCGGTATTACGGTTACGCAGAAATTTGGAATCAAGAAAATATGGACGCAAAAAAATTCTGCGCTCACGCCGCCGCCGGGTATCGATGACAAGAAGCCCGACGTGCCGGTTGCGCGCGGCTATCATCGACTGCGAGCCACCCATTATTTTGCGGATACATATCCCAAGAATTTTTGGAATTCATTTGAGCCAGCCGATGTCGCGCGAGACTTTAAGCAAATAAAAGCTGACGGTTTTAATGCAATCGTCCTTGTGTTGCCCTGGGCTGAATTTCAGCCCGTCCTTACCAGCAACGGTTATGACGAAAAGATGTTTGATCGTTTAAAAATGTTGATGGATGCGGCCACTGCCCATGAGCTGGGAGTGGTACTGCGATTATCTTATGTCTGGAGTTATCGTCCAGATGCAGAAAACAGTATTTTTAATCGCATGCACGGCGTGTTTCATGATGAAGCAATGCGCCAAACATGGCTTAATCATTTGGCGAAAATTCATACGCATGTTGCTAAACACCCAGCCTTTCGCTTGGCGTTTTTGTCCTGGGAGGATTTATATCCAATGGCGATAACGTCCATGACGCCTAATTTGAGCGATCAAAATATGCTGCGCATGTACCGAGAATATTTGTTGCGTACTTCGACGCTGAGTGATATTTCGACGCTATACGGTAAGACTATTTCTAGCTGGGATGTGTTGCCTTTCCCGGACAGAAAATCGCCTGCCTATGCAAAGGTGCTCGATTATTGGGATGACGCTTTGCTGAACCGTTTATTTATTCCGGCTAATCAAAATTTTCCCAATCTGTCCCTTGAGGTTCGAAGCGATTGGGATCCAGTGTGGGAAAAAGATGGCAAAACAACGTGGAAAAACCATGCCTTAACCTATGCGCTGCCCGGCACTGACACCTTGACCAGTTATTACGCTATCGCGTGGGGAATGAAAAACGAAGGAGATTTTGTGAGCGCAGCGGATGCGATCAAAGGCTTTGATCGATTTGTTGCACATCTTGCTGCGGAGAAAAATCATCAGCATCTCTTTCTCGATCAATTTCTGTTTTATTACGAGCTAGAAGAATTCAAGCGAAATACGCAAATAAAACCCGAAGAACGTGACATTTTTTTGCAGGCGGTGGCGCAACGCTTTCGTGAGTTAGATATTAGCTATGCGCTATGGTACTACCGAGACTACGTCGATAACGCGGTGTACAACGCGCACTTTTCGCTGGGCTTGGAGGGATGGCGTGTATCGGAAGGCGTGAAAGTATCCAAGCTCGCCGATGGTCATTACGCGGCCTTGCTTGACAAAGGCAACGAAGTCTCACAAAAAATTCCTATTCAACAAAGAAGCGCATGGAAAGGCGGCAATGAGCCACTGAATGTGTGTATTACGCCTGGTCCTGGTGACAACCGGCGGCTTGAGCTGGTCACGGGTGATCAGGCAGTCACGATGACTTGGCGTAAGGGCGAAAAGCGTCAATGCGTAAAAGTTAAGCGCGGCGCCGAATTGTTGCTCACCATCAAGGCGAACACTGATGCGCTCGCAATTGATTTGGTCGAATTGTTTACAGTGCTTGAGCCATCCGCCGTCTACGACCGTGACTTAAAGGTCGGCGCCCAGCGCGACGCAATTCGTAAACTTAACGCGATGGTGAGTGAACAAAAATGAATCTACAAAAAGAGTTCGTAAATGCGTGATTTTCATCAACGGAAGTTGTATGTATACCTCGCCCGGAATATGGCATCTACTGGCGCCCGCATTGCCAATCACTATCTCGGCGCTTGCATGAACTTCCTGCCGAGCGAGAGCTTGTAGAGCTTAGGCGCAAATACGAAAATCTTAGCGATCCTATTGGGGCTACGTGTTATTCAACTCTTGGCACTTTGTTGTTTTTTTTCTCGTCGTCATCGCCATTGCATGCTGGCTTCCGCGCTACGGCACGGCTTGGAAGCTCTTTATCGTCGCGGCGAGCTGCTATTTTTATGCGCAATGGAGTTGGAAGTATTTAAGTCTGATTGTACTAACAGCGTCGGTTGATTTCACCATCGCACGCCTGATGCAGCACTCGACGCGACGCGGATTGTTATTGACGCTTAGCGTGTGTGCAAATCTTGGCGTACTTGCATTTTTTAAGTACGCTAATTTTCTGATTGAAACCGCGAATAGTGTTGCGCTTGCTGCGCACTCTGCGTGGAGCCTGACGCCGCTGGATATTGTGCTGCCGATTGGTATCTCGTTCTACACATTTCAAAATATGAGTTATTCAATTGACGTGTACCGACGTGAACTTGCGCCCAGGACTTCGGTGTTGGATTACGCCTTGTTCACCACGTTCTTTCCGCAACTGCTGGCCGGGCCGATCGTGCGTGCGTCGGAATTTTTCGCCCAGCTTGATCGGCCGAAACCGATTGAAATGAAGGCGTTGCAATACGCGCTAGTGCTGATCATCGCGGGCTATGTTAAGAAAGTGGTGTTTGCAGACAATCTTGCGATCAATGTCGAGGCGACTTTTGCCTCACCTGCTTCAGTGTCGCCGTGGGCTGCGTTGTTGGCGGTGTACGCATTTGCGTTTCAAATCTATTTTGACTTTTCCGGTTACACCGATATTGCAATTGGCCTCGCACTTTTGTTCGGATTCGAATTCCCGAAGAATTTTAATTACCCCTATCTTGCCACGTCGTTTCAGGAATTCTGGCAACGCTGGCACATAACACTATCGCGATGGCTGCGCGATTATCTATACATCGCATTAGGTGGTAATCGCAAAGGTGCTGCGCGCACTTTGGCCAACCTGATCACGACGATGGTGCTGGGTGGCCTGTGGCATGGCGCAAGCTGGAATTTCATTATCTGGGGTGGGCTGCATGGTGTCTACCTTGCTGCCGAACGCGTTGTCGGTTCGCGTGTGAAATGGTGGAGTTTGCCAGCGTGGTGGGCTGTCATACTGCGCTGGCTGATCGTATTTCATCTCGTTTGCTTTGCGTGGATATTTTTTCGTGCACTTGATCTCTCCACCAGTTTTGGTGTTGTTCAAAAGGTTGCGGCGATCTCAGGTACGGCGTTTGACAGCGCAGAACATGGCGGGCTCGCGTGTTTACTTGCGGGTGCAATAGTCTTGCATATTGTGATGTCAGGGGGCCGCATCAAAGATCGCTTGGCGGGTGCGGGAGTTTGGACTTTTTCGATCTTCGCCACCGTATCCATACTTTGCATGATCTGGTTTACGCCGACCAAGAGCGCGCCGTTTATCTACTTTCAATTTTAGCAACCATGCGCATGGTCACTTTTATATTTAAGCGGCTCGCAATCATTGGCAGCTTGCTACTGTTCGCCGAGGTGCTGTTTCGCGCAGGTGTGTGGGAATCCGTTGCAAAACCCGATAGTCACAGTGGCATCAGTGTAACGATCAAACGTGCCATCAATCATTTAGAGAAACCCGTCGATACAGTCTTGTTGGGTAGCTCAAGAGCGCAGTGGGGCTTAGATCACGCAATGTTGATGGCGGCCGCACATGAACGAGGTCTTACGCACATCAATATGTCTTTCGGTGGAACACATTGGATGACTATTGGCGTGCTTACAGATTGGCTCAAGCGAAATAGACCTGAGGTACAGGGAGGAATCATTGCGACTTCGATTGCGGAATTTACTTCTGTCGGCAACGGCACGCATGAACTCGGGATCGTTTATCCGTTTAGTGGCTTTGACGACCGCGCCTGGCTTGCACTGCATGTTCCTACGGATGCAACTGATCCTGCAACTTTCGGTAGCTACTCAGCGCTCGTTCAATATCGCGCAGACATTCGAGATTTAGTCGTGCACCCGCTTGATCGATGGCGAAGCTTGAGAGTCTCGCGTACAGGCGCAAATTGGCTTTTTGATCTTCCAGCAAACCCTGACAATAGCTGCACCGTGCCGATTCGTAAGCAAGCTGCATGCGCGGCGTTCGTGGCTACAACCCCTGCGGAACGCGTATTGGTGGAACATTGTAAAAGTCTTGGCCCGCCGCCGGCCCAGCGAGGCGATCTAGGCGGTATTGAAGGATCGAAATCGCTCCTCGCACTATCGCCAGAATTTATGCGCCTAAAGCAAATTCGGGCGCGGCAGATTCGTGAGATCGGTTGGAAGATTCCGCCGCTGATCGTGCTGCTGCCAGTACATAAGATGCTAGTGGATGAGTTTTATCCAAAGGGGTTGCACGAGTGGACGCTGTCCATTCTTCAACCGTTAGCAGACGAGGGGGTGATCCAACTGCTCGATTACACCGATTTGTTTTACGCCCGAGACGGCACCGACTGCACCGCATTTTTTGATTTGTATCACCAGAGTGCTCAAGGACGCATGAAGCTGATGAGCCAGCTGATGCCAGAAGTGCGGCAAAAACTTTTTAGCCGCGTCGAAAAAAATCCACAAAAACTCACATCAAAATAACTAGGGGTGTTTTTGAAGCTCTGTCATTTATGTGCGTTTTGGCTTGCATTAGCTTAAAGCTGTCGTCGACTAGACGCTTTATCTGAATCAAACACACATAAAGGAGGGCATATATTTCGACATGAGAACAAAAATGTAGGAAAAGTGTTTTGGTTCGCAGAAAGCCGATCCTTCTACCTTACTTTTTGCAAATGGCCGTACAACGAGTGAAGCTCTTATAATTAAGCCCGGACTGGCCCGTAACCGCCGCAAGAATTCGATTCAGGCACGGTTAAGCCATTAACGCTATTCTAAAAATTGTATGCAAACCATCTACAACACTCTCAGCCGAAAAAAAGAAGTTTTCACGCCCATCGAGCCTCGCAAAGTCAGCCTCTATTTTTGCGGACCGACTGTTTATGATTTTTTTCATATTGGTAATGCGCGCACATTTACCACTTTCGACATGGTGGGTCGCTGGCTTACCTCGACCGGTTATGCGGTGAATTCGGTGCGCAATATTACGGATATTGACGACAAGATTATTGAGCGCGCCGCGGAAAATAAAGAGTCGATTTCGGCATTGGCAGAGCGTATGACGGCCGCCATGTTTGAGGATGCAGATCGGCTCAATCTACTTCGCCCCAACGCCAACCCGCGCGCCACGGCGCACATTGACCACATGCTGGCGATGATCGCGATTCTGGAAGAGAAGGGCGTGGCTTATCGTGCGCCGAACGGGGATGTTTATTACGCGGTACGCAGCTTTCCAAACTATGGGAAATTGTCGAAAAAAAATCTGGATGATTTGCAGGCGGGCGAGCGCGTTGCGATTGATAAAAACAAGCGCGATCCACTGGATTTTGTATTATGGAAAGCGGCCAAGGCGAACGAGCCGCAATGGCCCTCGATTTTTGGCGGTGGTCGGCCTGGTTGGCATATCGAATGTTCTGCGATGTGTAAAGCGGTGTTGGGCGATACGATTGATATTCATGGCGGCGGCTGGGATTTGCAATTTCCGCATCATGAAAACGAAATCGCGCAGAGCGAGGCGGCAAACGGTAAACCATTCGCAAATTACTGGATGCATGCAGCGTTCCTTAATTTCGACCACGAAAAAATGTCGAAATCGTTGGGCAATTTTTTCACGCTGCGCGAGGTGCTCGATAAGCTTGATGCTGTACAAGGTGGCGAAATTGTTCGTTTCTTTTTGATGCGTGGCCACTATCGCAGCGAAGTAAATTACAGCTGGGAAATCCTCGAAGATGCCCGCCAGTCCTTGCTCGGTCTTTATGTGGCGCTAAAAGATGTGAAAGCGGACGAGGTTGAGATTGATTGGGAAAATTCACACGCAAAACGCTTTCGCGAGGCGATGGAAGACGACTTCAATACGCCGATGGCATTCGCGGTGCTGCATGATTTGCGCGGTGAAGTGAATCGCTCGCAGTCAAGCGCTAGTGCGGGATTGCT
>JAYVYF010000396.1:0-5384 GCA_043784585.1 Burkholderiales bacterium | reverse complement strand
CGTGTTTTTGCTGTCATTGCACGCCACGCGGGCAGTGCTGTATTGGCGGCGCTGATCGCGCGAGTGGTTTCAGCCGCGCCACAATCCGGCACGCTGGCGTAGGCTTTACACCCGCGCAGATTGCGGCCAGCATCAAGCGGCATTTACGGCATTTTGTGATTAGCTGTGCGCCGGATTTTCGTCAGGCAATTGCGGCGTCGTGGCCGATGGGCATTGATGATTCTGCGGCGCAAAAAGATTGGGATTGGTATTCGCAATTTAATCTGCACACGATGGTCGAGGATATGCTGTTGCATATCCCGGCGAAACGCAAGGTGGCCTAAGGAAGTGTCAGACCGTCCAACCATTTTTGTAATACCAGCGTGGTGGTGTCTGCCTGCTCCAGTGGCGGCATATGACCGGCGCCGCTTATTTCCATAAACGTCGCACGGCTAATAAGTGCCGCCATCCTACGATGTGATTCAGGTGGGCAGATTCGATCATTTGCACCGCAGGCAATTAGCGTGGGCACGCGGATAGTGTCGAGCAATGGCCATGAATCCGCGCGCGTGGCGAGTGCGGTGATTTGCGCGGCGAATGCGGCAACACCAAGATCTAACGCCATCGCAACGACCGTTTTGCGCTGTGATTGATTCACGGCCCCGTCGGTGGCATGTTCAATTGAAAAATAAGCGGGTACGAGTTGAGTCTTAACCATTTCGTGAAATTCACCGTGAACGGCAGATAAAATTTGTGTATCCCGATTCATGCGCCGCGCGATCGTGTCGGCACCGCAATCAGTATCGAAAAGGGCTATCGCGGCCACCCGTTCGGCTGCTTGACGCCAGATTTCCAACGCCACCATGCCGCCCATCGACAAGCCAATGGGAATCACCAGACCGGTGATTTGCGCGAGCGCGTTAGTGGCCATCGCGCTGATGCTGTCTGCAAATTCATAGTCGACCACAGCGCATGGCCATTGTGCTGACAAGGCTTGCTGTTGCGCTTTCCACAAGCGCGCGTCACATAGCGTACCGGGCAAAAACAGCAGCGTCGGGCATGGAAATGGAGCTGGTGGAGCAGACAACTTATAGGCCCTGAATAATCGTTACTGCCATCGTCACTGTACCGAGCCCGCATCGTTGCCATTAAGGACCATAAATACTTCGGCATCGCTTAACGCCTCAATCTGGCGAGCCATTCTGCGCGGCACGGTGAAGGTGTCGCCGGCATTGAGCTCAACATGCTCATGGCGATCATTGCGCCAAATCACGCGGCCACGATGAACCATCAACACCTCAACGCCGTCGCGCGTGCGCATCGTGGTTTTGGCACCAGCAGCCAGCGCCAAGTGGCGCAATGTAAATCCGTGTGGCGTTGAAATGGGCACGGCTGAACGACCAACGGCCTGTGCTGACCCAATAACTACGGCATCTTCCACCGGTTGCTTGGCGCCTGATGTGGCAGGGCTAACCAACGCTGCATGACGCACCACATTGTGGGTCATTTCCTCGAACGTGGGCGCGCGGATGTAATCAATTTCTTCTCGGCTGGACGCCACGACTACCGTTGCGCCCTCGGGCACAACTTCCCCCTCTATGGTGTCGATCAAGCTGCCGTCTGCCAGCAAAATCAAGCCAAAGCCGCGCGCTTTCTCAATGACATGCGGCGCCCAATGTACACGCCCCGGATCATCGCCGCCCAACACCGCAAACATGAAGCCGACATCGTCTCCAACGTTTTCGAAGCCGCGAAAAACATGGATCGGGATTGAAATGGTATCGCCGGGCTGGAGTATGGTTTCGCCCGCATCGCCATGCTCGCCCCAAAAGAAACGCCATGTGCCCTGATGGATAATGAATACCTCTTCCGAATCGTGGCTGTGCAAAGAATTTGTGCAACCCGGTGGTTGGCGTGCGCCACCGATATTGAAGCCATGCGGCTCTCGAATATGCACGTATTGATTGGGGTTTTCAGCCACGCCTGGCCCGATGATGGTGAAGTTTTCTTTTTTGTCACTGCCGGGACTGCGCGCATCAATAAACGCGTTCACGCAAGGCCTGAGTTCGCTATATCGAACGAGGCGTTTTTTCAGTGCGGATGACAGTGCGGGCTGTTCGGGGAGGGCAGACACGAAATGTCCTTGGTTTATGCTGGTGGAATGAGGTTATCAAATATCGATGATGACATCATGCAAGTTGTCGCCCGCCATCAACAGAAAAAATAGCGCCCGTGGAAAAAGTGAAATGCGTGGCAGCCGCAATCACTGCCTGCGCCACCTCGGCAGGTGCGGCCAAGCGTGACAATGGCGTGCGTGCGACTTGCTCATGTCGCCAGTTAATGTCCAAACTTTTAACGAAGTCCGTATCTACCAAGCCGGGTGAGACCGACACGACGCGGATGTCGGGTGCCAGCGCGCGTGCGAGTGATTTCGTCATGTTATCAAGCGCGGCTTTGGATGCGCAATAAAGCACATTGCTGCCCATCGCACTGACTGCCGCGATGGATGAAATATTGACAATTAAGCCTACACTATTTTTCACCAACAGCGGGCGCAACGCACGTGCGGTGGCAAATGGGCCGCGCACATTGGTCGCAAGAATATCATCAATGAGTGCGTCATCAAGGCTATCTAAATCACTGTGCGGCACAAAGCGCGTGATGCCTGCACAGTTGACGAGAATGTCGAGGCGAGAGTAACACTTGCCAATTTCATCCGCGAGCGCGAGCAACGCGGCACTGTCGGTGACCGGTGCGGCCATGGCCGCGTGGTGTTGGTGTGAATCCGACGTCAGCGCAGCCGCAAGCGTACGCCCGGCATCTGCTGATTGATTAAATCCCACGATAACGCTGGCCCCCTCATCGGCCAGCGCCTGGCAAATAGCAGAACCCAAGCCACCAGTGCCGCCCGTAACGAGTGCGACGCGATGGGCAAGCTTCGGCTCGCGATGTTTTCGTATGCTCTGCGTTGATGCGCTCATGTGTTTATAGATACGGGAAGACACGGGATTATTTTTTCAAACGACGCACGCGAATATCGGCCTGCTCTTTATGGCCTGCAAAATGTTCCAGTTCGCACAGCCGCGAACAATATTCGCCAATCATCACCGATGCCTCGTCGGTAAGCACGCGTTGATAGGAGTGCGTTTTGATAAATTTGCCAACCCACAATCCGCCGGTGTAACGTCCGGCGCGATTGGTGGGCAGGGTGTGATTGGTGCCGATGACTTTGTCGCCGTACGACACATTGGTGCGATGTCCCAAAAATAGTGCGCCGTAGTTGGTCATACGATCCAGAAACCAATCCGGATTTTTCGTCATCACCTGCACATGCTCCGAGCACACGCGCTCTGCTTCTTCCAGCATTTCGTCATCGCTGTCGCAGAGAATGATTTGCCCGTAATCGCGCCATGCCACGCTTGCAATGTCGCGCGTGGCCAGCCGCTGCAGCACAGCCGCGATTTGCGCCGGTAATTCCGCCGCAATTTTTTTGCTGGTGGTGATGCACACCGCGGGAGAATTCGGCCCGTGTTCGGCCTGGCCGAGCAAATCTACCGCGACTAATTCTGCATCAACGGTGTCATCACAAATCACGAGCGTCTCCGTCGGACCTGCCTGAAGATCAATGCCGACGCGGCCATACAGCTGACGTTTGGCTTCCGCAACATAGGCATTACCCGGGCCAACCAGCATATCAACTGGCCTTACGTTTTCTGTGCCCAGCGCCATCATGGCTACGGCCTGCACCCCGCCCACCACATAAATTTCATCAGCCCCGGCCATTGACATCGCCGCGACAATAGCCGCCGCGGGCTTGCCCTTGTACGGTGGCGCACAGGCAATCACGCGTTTCACGCCCGCTACTTTTGCAGTGAGCACGCCCATATGCGCAGAGGCCAGCAGCGGATATTTCCCGCCCGGCACATAGCAGCCCACTGAATTGATCGGAATATTCTTATGGCCGAGAATGACGCCGGGCAATGTTTCGACTTCAACATCTTTAAACGACATCAACTGAATTTGCGCGAACCGTTTGATCTGCGTTTGTGCGAACCGAATATCTTCAATCGCCTGAGCGGGCAGGGACGCGACGCAGGCCGCAATTTCAGCGTCGGTGAGGCGAAAAGAAGACGGATTCCACTTGTCGAATTTCATGGAATATTCGTGGATGGCGGTGTCGCCGCGTTGTTCGATGTCGCCTAGAATGGCTTCTACAGTTGTGCGCACGCTAGTATTGAGCTGGGCCTTTTGGTCGGCAGGCTTGCCCGCTTTAAGATATTGAATCATTTAGAACATTCCTGTCGAGATCGGGCGAGTGAGCAAAATGCAGATTTGTATTTAGATCGGTTATTGCTTGCTCCCGTCATAAATATTATATACATTAGTTGTACTTCGAATGCAAACTAAATTTTTGAAGAATAGCGTCGCGAAAAATAGATTTCAACGTTTGCTTAAATCAGTAATTTCATATGAATTTGCATCCGCAGTCTTTTATTGGCTCAAGCATCAAGGACTATAATATGAATGACCACAACAAAGTCAGTGGCACCGATCACGAAAAAATGGTGGGGTTCGATGCCGAATTTCGCGATCTCGACCATTACATTCGCGCAATCACCGAGCGCATTTGGGAGGGGCGTCGTGTTGACGACATCTATGCCTATTATTCCGACCTGTGTATTGTCGAAACGCCATCTTCGGTGAGCTTAAGTGTTGACGATGTGGTGTCAGGTACCAAAGCGACACTAGCCCAATTTCCGGATCGGCGGTTGCTGGCAGAGGATATTATTCAATCAGGTGATTGTGTGCATGGTTACTTGAGCTCGCACCGCATTATTTCGACCATGACACACCTGGGCGATGGTAGTTTTGGCATCGCAACCGGCCGAAAAATTCATGTGCGCACCATCGCCGACTGCGTCTGCAAAGATAATCGCATCATCCACGAATGGTTGGTGCGTGACCAAGCCGCGATTGCAATTCAAATCGGAATCACGCCGCGCGAGCTGGCGCAACGTTGGTTGGATGAACGCGGCGGCTGGCATAAACCAGTTGCCGGTGCTGCGCCTGCCGGATATGAATCGCACATCTGTAGCGACGCAATCGCGCAACGTTACGCGTCAGCAATTCGCGACTTTGCAAACGGTAAAGCGAACCCAACAAAAACGTACGACGATGCGGTGCATCAGCTAGGGCCGGGCGGTGAAACTCGTTATGGTCAAGATGATGTTTCTGCCTACTGGCGGGAATTATTTGTTGCGTTGGAAGTGCAGTCGTTCGACCTTGAACATCTTGCGATGCAACAAGGCGGCGGTCGCGCAGACCGCGTGGCGTTTCGCTGGCGCGCGAAAGCATTGCACAACGGCGCTGGTTGCTTTGGAAATCCGTCCGGAAAGCCTGTCGAA
>JAYVYF010000395.1:0-5738 GCA_043784585.1 Burkholderiales bacterium | reverse complement strand
GCGCCCGTGCATCTGCGGTGGCGGCCAGCAATAACAAGCCGAGCGCCAAATGATTTAAATATTTTAACTTCTTAATGTTCATATTGCGTCCTCGAAATTGCGCCGCCGCAACTTACGCATCTTATTTTCGATTATACCGCCACTGATGGGCCCCATTATGGTGAAAAAGTTGCGCTTTTAGGGCGCGATTCGCCAATTGGGCGAATTTTAGTGCGTTGGAATGCATTTGAGTGCGTTTGCGCTTAGGGTAACTACTCGCCTTTGACCATGCCTTCACGACGCGGATCCGCACCGCCTGCCCAGCCTGAACGCGGTTTGACGATAGCGCCTATGCCACTGCGGTTGCCGTCACCACGTTTGCCATCAAACACGAAGCCGTGAAGGCCAGAATTAATATCGCCTACGCTGATGACGTGGCCCTTTGCTTCAAGGCCCGCTTTCAAGCTTTCATTAGGGCTGCCGCGTTCCAGGCTGGTAACGGCCGAGGTTTGTGCACCAAAATTGCCCAGGTTGATTGCATCCTGAATATTGAGTTCCCAGTCGAGCACACCGATCAGGGTCTTGGTCACATACTCGATGATATTGCTGCCCCCGGGTGAGCCCACCACCATTTGTACCCGCCCCGTCTGGTCAAATACGATGGTGGGCGCCATCGAGCTGCGCGGTCGTTTGCCAGCCTCGACGCGATTTGCGACAGGCGCGCCGTTTGCCGTCGGTACAAACGAAAAATCGGTGAGCTCGTTATTCAACAAAAACCCACGCACCATTTGTTTTGCACCAAATGCAGATTCGATCGTGGTTGTCATCGTCACCACGTTGCCGAAGCGATCTGTAATCGACATATGCGAGGTGCCTGGCAAATCTGCTGACTGATCTGCCGACAGGGGCCGATTGACACCCATTGGAACACCAGCGCTGGGCGCGCCCATACTGTGCAAAGGATTGATAATTTGCGCGCGTGATTTCAAATAGGTTTTATCCAGCAAACCGGTCATCGGTACGGTGAAAAAATCAGGGTCCGCCATGTACAGCGCGCGATCCGCGTACGCCAGCCGATACGCTTCCGAAATGAGGTGGGTTGACTCCACCGTTTGGGCACCGAGCGAGGCCACATCAAAATTTTCCAGCATGCCTAGTGTCATCAGTACGGTGACCGCCGAACTGGGCGCACCCATGGTACAAATGTTCCACTGTATGCGATAAGTCACACACACAGGTTCGCGTTTTTTGGCTTGGTATCCGGCGAGGTCAGCTTCACTCAACAAGCCCGGATTACTCGGATGGTTACGCACCGTGGCCACCATGTCGCGCGCAATATCGCCTTTATAAAATGCGTCAGCACCGCCCGCTGCGATGGCGCGAAAAGTCGCAGCAAGATCGGGGTTTTTGAGAATCGAACCCACCGCTTTTGGCGTGCCATCCGCATTATAAAAATAAGCCGGTGCCTGCAACGGCTGCGCGTTCAATTTTGGTTCTGACGATTGTGCCGCGTCGCCCGATGTTGCTGAGAACAAGCGTCCACTGATGGGGAAACCTTGTTCACACAGGCGAATTGCAGGCTCAAATAATTTAGCCCAAGCAAGCTTACCTTTTTCGTTATGTGCCAGCTCCAGCATGCGCAATAGGCCCGGTGTGCCGACCGAGCGACCGCCTACACGGGTGGCGAATGAGAGGGGTGCGCCCAACGCATTTAGAAATAAATTGCCGGTCGCAGCTGCAGGCGCGGTTTCGCGACCATCGTAAGTTTCGAGCTTTTTATTGACCGCGTCGTAATGCAACATGAACGCGCCACCGCCGATGCCTGATGATTGCGGCTCGACCAGATTCAATACCATTTGCACCGCAATTGCCGCATCAATCGCCGCTCCGCCAGCGCGCAGCATCTCGATGCCCGCATCAACAGCCAATGGGTTGGCGGCAACAACCATATCTTTGTTGGTAAGCACCAGCTGCTTGGGCGTCCAGCCTGACGGCAATTCAGGGGAGTTCTGCGAAACCGAGGCGCAGCTCGCCGAAAACATCATGGCCGCCAGCAAAAAAAACGATGCATAAGTCTTGGCGGTGAAGGACCGGCAGACAAATGCAGCAGCCACAATTGGCTTGGTTTCGCGTGGATCAGGTTTCATCAATGACACGCTGCGCGGACCAGACTTACACAAAATCGCGATGCGCATAAACGTTCCCGAAGCGGATGTGTTGCCACATGAATTATTGTGTCATAAACCGGTTGAACCTAAGCGTAAGCAATTGCTTCGCGGGTGTCAATGTACGCATGTCATTCAAAACGGAAACCCCCGCTTTGGCGGGCATCACCCAGGCTTTTCGTGTCAAAGTCCTCGCCGATATTCACCCTTTAGAAAAATAGTCGAATCCAGCCTGTACTTTCTTGCCCATCGTCAACATAACTTTTGATTGGACTTTCACCACCGATTTTTACATTGAGCGCGTTAACCGCGTTGCAGCAACAGCCCTTTCAAATAATCGCCTTCAGGAAAATTAAGCGCAATGGGGTGATCTGCGCCACCACTCAAATGCTGGATGATTTGAGCATCCACATTCGCATCTAAAGCCGCGCCCGCGATGATTTTTTGAAATAGTTCGGCGGAGATGCCGCCCGAGCAGGAAAAAGTCATCAGGCGCCCACCTTCGCGTAGCAATTTAAGCGCCAACAAATTAATATCTTTGTACGCACGCGCTGCTTTTTCGGCGTGCTGCGCGGTCGGCGCAAATTTGGGCGGGTCTAGAATAATTAGATCAAACGACTTGCCCATATCGCGCAATTTTCGCAACGCCGTAAAAACATCCGCCTCCCAAAATGCAGCCTTGTTTGTATCGCCACCTGCATCAATATTGTTGAGCACGAGATTACGTTTTGCCATTGCTAGCGCTGGGCCAGAGCTGTCAATCGACATGACCGACCTTGCACCGCCGGCCAGTGCGGCTACGCTCATGGCGCCCGTGTAGCAAAAACAATTCAGTACATCCAGATTGTTGGCGAGCGATCGCGTTAACGCCCGATTTTTGCGCTGATCTAGATAAAAACCGGTTTTGTGACCCGTAATGATATCCACCGCGATCTGCAAACCGTTTTCTTCGATCACGACGTCCCCCGCCAATGCGCTGCCTGCAATCAAGCCGCATCGAATCGGCAGACCTTCGAGCGCCCGTACGTCAGCGTCGCTGCGTTCGTACACTGTCGCTGCACCGGTCTCCTCGATCAATAAACGCGCCAGCAATTCGCGCTGCGGCTCCATGCCGGCGGTAAGAATCTGCAGCACAATCACGCCGCCATATTGATCTGCAATCATGCCCGGCAACTGATCCGATTCAGCATGAATCAGACGCATCGCATTTGTCTCATTTCGGAGCGACGCGCGGCGTTTAATGGCCCGACGAATACGCGCCCGAAAAAACGCCTCGTCAATGACATCCGCCTCAACGAACGACAGCGCCCGGGCCATGATCTGCGATTGCGCGCTATAGGTCGCGTATGCAAGGAATCGCCCGTCTTCCGCGACCAACTTGATCATCTCGCCGGACACCGCGCCATCACTGGATTTGACAGCGCCTGAAAATACCCACGGATGCTTACGCAGCAGCGACTTTTCACGACCTGGTTTAATAATAATTTTCTTCATGTCCGCATTGTACCGATGGCCACCGCACCGCGCGCGTGAGTGGATGGTGGTGGTGAGTTGCACAAGGGTGAATTGCATACAGGGGAAGTTGCACGAAGGAGCCAAACAACTTCATGCCCGACATGGCCTCCACCTCTAATGCAGGTCGTTATAAATGCCTTCGCTATAATTGCCAGATGAATTCTGATCCCAGCAAAAGAGGAAGCGGCCTCATGCATCGCCCGATCCGCAGTTTTGTGCTGCGGCAAGGGCGTTTGTCCACCGGTCAATCGCGCGCGGTTGAAAATATAGGGCCGCGCTTGATCATCCCTTATTCACCCACGGTGCTCGACTATGAAAACGTGTTTGGCCGGGCTGCGCCGACGATCGTGGAAATCGGTTTCGGCATGGGCCATACGACCGCTGACATTGCCGCCTCACTACCCGACAAAAATTTTATCGGCATAGAAGTGCACACGCCTGGTGTGGGCAGTTTGTTGAAGATGGCCGATGAGAGAACGCTGGATAATTTGCGCATCATCCAGCACGACGCGGTCGAGGTGTTGCAACACATGATCGCGGACAACTCACTCGCGGGCCTGCATATTTTTTTCCCAGACCCCTGGCCCAAAAAACGTCATCACAAACGACGTTTGATTCAGGCGGGCTTTGTGAATTTGTTGACGCAAAAACTGATGCCCACCGGCATTATCCATCTCGCCACCGATTGGCACGAGTATGCGGATCAGATGCTGGCCGTGTTGAGCGCATCGCCCGCCCTGGCCAATACTGCCGCAGGCTTCGCGCCAAGACCCATCTATCGAACGGAATCCAATTTCGAGCGCAAAGGACTCGCGAAGGGACATGGTGTGTGGGATCTGGTTTTTCGGCGTTGCGTGTCTTGAGAGGCCAATCATTGTATGCGTCAAAAAAAGTGCGGTCGTCTTTCTAACGCGCGCAATTTTATTTTGTGGTGCTGCGCAATTTTCGCAATGGATGTTTATGGTCAAAGCGGTGCTACTGTTGATGGCGGGGCGCAACTCCGAGCAACAGACAAGCCTAGAAATGAGGCGGGGGCAATTCGCAAACACCAGCGCCTGCCACTACCGTTCAGCGCTTCGAGGAAATACGCGTGCTGAGTACATTAGAATCCGCTGACGGCCAAAAATCACCCCTCAGCAGAATGCGCGAATCGCTCGATAAAGTTGGCAAATCACGTGAAAACTTTGTTGAGGAATCCAAGGCCAATGACGGTAGTCGATATGCACAGATCAATGTCGCTGGAAAGTATTTTCTGCGTCGAGGAAAGGCGCGGTCTGATAAATTTTAGCGGTATTAATGAAAAAGCCTATCGTACCCAACCCATCGGGAAAAAATGTCGCTGCGGCCAATATTAAACTCTAGCCTTAAAGATTCACCCCGCAATATCAACCTTGCAATGCACTCCGGTGTCATATTTGAAAGCCGCGTAAACGCCTTATTGGTCCGCAATTAACATTTCTTTGGCATACGTCGCTGTCGGAGCGTACGATATTAACTCTAACTCCGCATTCAGGTCGCGCAACGAAGTCAATACAGTGATTTCCCGGATTGAAAGCAAAATCAAAACAAGAGAGGCCGCACTCATGAGAAGTTCGTCAAACAACACACCCGCCATGCGACGTAAATTGTTAGTACGAGCGAGCGTCTTATCGATGGCGGGCCCGCCCGGATTTTGGTCTGCAATTCAAAATGCGCTGGCGGATGGAGACAAGCCAGTGATGCGTGGCATACAGTCGATTCAGGGCACAGTCACCGTCAATGGCATTGACGCAATCGTGGGCACGCTGGTAAAAGTGGGTGATAGAATTTCGACCAGCGTGAAGCAAGGTAGCTCGGCGGTGGTGGTGATTGGAAACGATGCCTATCTTTTGCGCGAGGACACCACCATTGTTTTCCAGGCCAGCAAAGTCTCTATGGGCGTCGGCGTGATGCAAATATTGGCGTCACTTTTGATCGTGTCCGGCAAGGTGCTGTCTGTGTTTGGCAAACGCGCGCCCGATCAGGCCATAACCCTATTGGCGCGTAATGCCGTCATCGGCATTCGCGGCACAGGTTGCTATATAGAGGTGTCAGATCGCC
>JAYVYF010000394.1:0-3334 GCA_043784585.1 Burkholderiales bacterium | reverse complement strand
GGTCATCATTGCAGGCGTGCATCGGCTGCCCATGCGTCGTGGCGATGATACCAACGCGCCATTTCGCCTGGCCGCGCGTTTATCGGAAGCGGGCGTGCGTTTTTGCATTGCACGAAGCGGCAGTGAATTCGACGCCGCGACCGAACGCAGCCTGCCGTTTGAGGCTGCTACCGCAGTTGCGCACGGCTTGCCAGCGGACGAGGCGCTACGCGCCATTACCTTGTACCCGGCGCAAATTTTAGGCGTGGCGGATCGGTTGGGTTCGCTCGAAACCGGCAAGCTGGCGAGCTTTTTTGTTACGGATGGTGATCCACTCGATATTCGCACCCACGTCGAGCGCGTTTTCATTCAGGGCCGTGAGCTTGAACTGTCGGATCGTCAAACCAAATTAAATCAAAAGTACGAGCAAAAATATCTGCAATTGAACGCAACGAAAAAATGAATGCAGTATCTGATGCCGCAAATTCCGGGTTTATTTTTGTGTCCACTTCAGCCACGTCAGCAATGTCAGCAATGTCATCAGCGGTTTCATCGACCACGTCAACCGCGGCAGCCATGATTCATCACAGCGCTTTTTATAAGTTTGTGCCACTTAGCCATCCCGATCGAGTTGTGGCTGATTTGCGTGCATTGGCGATGCGCTTTGATTTGCTGGGCTCAATTTTAGTGGCCACCGAAGGCATCAATGGCATGGTGGCGGGGCGCGAAGAAAATGTTGATGCTTTCCAGTCCGCGTTGCTAAGCGACGCGCATTTTGCGGCGATGCTGTTCAAACGCAGCGCTTGCAAAACGCCCCCATTCCGGCGACTCAAAGTGTACAAAAAGCCCGAGATAGTACCGCTCGGCATTGACGGCGTTGACGCACGCAATACCGGGATCGACGTCAACCCGGCCGAGTGGCGTAAGCTGATCGCCGAGGAAGACGTGGTGCTGCTTGATAATCGCAATAGTTTCGAATTCCGACGTGGACGATTTAAAAACGCGATTGATCCACAGGTGTCCAATTTTCGCGATTTCCCCAACTATGTTAAAGAGCATGCGGCGGCTTGGAAAGCGCAGGGCAAGCGAGTGGCGATGTATTGCACCGGTGGTATTCGCTGCGAAAAAACCAGCGCGTGGATGCGCGACCTTGACATGGAAGTTTTCCAATTGCGGGGCGGTATTCTTAATTATTTCAAAGAAATGCCCGACGCAGACAAGGACTGGGATGGCGAATGTTTCGTGTTTGACAACCGCGTCGCGCTCGACACCCGACTCCAAGAAACCAACACCACGGTTGAGGATGTCTATAACGGCGAACCGGATGGCGAATGGCGTTTGCGCCGAGCCAAAGAACTTGACACGCCGGCGCTCGAAAATCCGACAGATGAAGGGTCGGAAAAGGATGCCAGCGCCGGCCCGCAAGGCAACCCGCATAGCAAACCACAGGCAAGTTTGGAACGTGAGCACTAAGGCGTTTTTAGCCTCACTTCCCACCAAAAATGGTGTCGGCCCCAGCACGATTTCGCTGCCTCGTGGGCCATGGATTTTGGTGATCGACTTTTTGGCGGAACGGTTTCCGCATATTGCGCAAGATGAATTGGTCGCGAGGATGATGCGTGGCGATGTGCTCGACCAGTCCGGTCTAAAAATATCACCTGATCATGTCTATCAAGCATGTAAGCGGCTCTACTACTATCGCGATATTCCTGTTGAGCCGCGGATTCCGTTCGACGAAATAATTCTGTTTAAGGATGAGCACATCGTCGCGGTCGACAAGCCACATTTTTTGCCGGTGTCGCCGGTGGGGCGCTACGTGCAAGAGACAGTTCTGGTGCGGTTGAAGCGGAGGCTGGGCATTGATTCGCTGGCACCCATGCATCGCATTGATCGCGAAACTGCCGGGCTGGTGCTGTTTACAATTCAGGCTGATACACGGGGTAAATATCAAAGTTTATTCGAGCACCGCGAGGTGCATAAAACCTACCATGCAATTGCACCGAATTTGTCCAATTTGCAATTGCCGTTCGTGTATACCAGTCGCATTGTAGAGTCTGATGCGTTCATGCAAATGTGTGAAGTCAATGTCGAATCAGAGCATCCTGCAAATGCTGAAACCAAAATTGAATTGCTTGAAACGAAAGGGCCATTTGCGCGCTATCAGTTGACACCTTTGACCGGGAAAAAGCATCAACTTCGGGTACATATGGCCGCGCTGGGTGCGCCAATTTTGAATGATCGGATTTATCCAATTCACCACCGGGAATCTGATCTCGACGGCGAATTTGAGAAATACCAAAGGCCGTTGCAACTCCTTGCCCGCCAAATCTCTTTTCGCGATCCGATAACGGGTGAGGCCCGATATTTTGAGAGCCAGCGACAGTTGCATTTTGGTTGAGCAGGATTACGTTTAAAACGTATCTCGTTATTTGGCGGGGTGTTAGAAGCGTAATTGCTTGCAAAGCCGCGCTGGTCGGACACTTTGCATCACGCGTGCGGCGCTTTTCTCATCACAACTTGATCCGCGAGTGCTGTCTGCTAGTCATTAAATCTTGATAAAATCGTTCGATCAAACGTACAGCCACAGCGATTGATACTTAAAAAGTAAGTTGCTTCGCCAACTCGTCGGATGCAACGGAAATTTTGTGCGGAACACGTTACCTGCTCATAGGTCATATCGTTTTAGCCAATTGTCATTAACGGTTGCGCCTAGATTTTCAGTCAAGCATCTTGCATGCTTCGCGTCGCCCGTAGGGCCAGCGTGGAAAATAGTAAGCATGAGAGCTGGTCACGCAATGAGCGGAAAATATGGTTTTGCGAACATTTCCAGCAACGGCGATTCAATTTTCGGTGATGGCCGCGCTTTAAAATCAGCGCAGTGTTTAGTAAGGTTGTGCCCGCATACGTTGGTTGGCGACCGTCTTCTCTGCATAACCAAAAGCGATTGTCATAAAACGGGTTGTGTAGCGCTGCAAACGTTTAATCGTGTCGTTAATCCAAATCATAACCATACCCGCCCCCTCGATTCGCATACCCGGTCGCACTCTTCTTGAATGGATATGCAAGATCGTGAATCGCGCTTAGAAACAAGAGCTCTGACATCACATCAGGCGAAAACCCAACCCGGTCACCGCGATCATCGAGGGTCAGGCTTTCAAAAAACGTGATGATTTCCGGGAAGCCCCACATTAGGATGATTTTGTCCGCGATGCGCGGAAATTTTTCTTCTAGGGCGGATGGGTAATAAGGATTCATGGTGTCGCCGACCGAGGGGATGGCGCGCAAACGCTTTTGCGCAAATAATGGGTGCTGCACGCTTCTGGGCGCTTATTGCATCGGGTTATCTTTTTAAGTT
>JAYVYF010000393.1:0-4153 GCA_043784585.1 Burkholderiales bacterium | reverse complement strand
TGAACGAGCAATTTGACGGCGCTGAGATTGGCCAGTCGCTTCGTTTCGCGGGCCGCGACTGGCTAATTGTGGGTATTTTTGATGCGCAAAAAAGTGCCTTCGATTCCGAGGTATGGGGCGATGTTGAACAACTGATGCAATCGTTCCGGCGCGTGACCTTTTCGTCGGTGATTGCCAAGCTTTCGCAAAGCGAAGGTTTCGACCAACTGGTTGCAGCAGTAGACGACGATATTCGGCTCAACCTGCAAGTCAAACGCGAGCAAATTTTTTATGAAGACCAATCTCGCGCGTTATCCACGTTCATCACAATTTTAGGCACGGTGCTGTCGGTCATTTTTTCGCTCGGTGCCATGATCGGTGCGGCAATTACAATGTATTCAGCGGTGGCAACGCGCACCGGAGAAATCGGTACCTTGCGTGCACTGGGATTTCGCCGCCCGTCGATACTCGCCGCTTTCTTGATCGAGTCACTTTTGCTGGCGCTGGTAGGCGGATTCGCCGGCCTTTTCTTCGCCACGTTTCTCCAGGCGATCACGATCTCGACGCTCAACATCCAATCGTTTTCACAACTCGCCTTCAGTTTTGTGTTGACGCCAAAAATCGTTATTCAAACGGTTTTATTTTCGTTATTGATGGGATTTATTGGCGGATTTTTGCCCGCGATAAAAGCTGCGCGCATGAAAATTGTCGACTCACTGAGGGCGGCTTGAAGGGGCATAAGGGCGCTTGAAGCGACTTGAAACAGCGCAAAACGACGCGCCGAACACCCCTCTCAACCCTTTCAGGACTGAAACACAAACTCTAGTCAGGGCGTGCTTTTTCAGCTAGTTTCGTGCCGAAAATCCCGCCCTGCTTAGATCTATAAATATCAGCCTCTGCAGCGCGATATTCTAGTTGCCTCTCCGCAGCGCATTAGCACCCGGCGATCAAAATAGTCGGCCACGACATCGTGAGTGACCTAATTTCACAAGGATTGACAAGTCACATTTTCAAATTAAAGAGTACGATAAGCCATTGAATTAACTAGCTTAGTTGTAATTTAATTGCGATTGATGTGGGCTTTTTCCTCACAATCGCTGTCATCCTGTGACCTCCCTCACACATTATTAGTGAAAATATGGTTAACTTACGTTCTGTGATGTACACAAGCGATTTCAACAACCCTTTTAATTGCAGCTTTACTTGATTTACGAATTGCATTTTTATTCAACTTACTTATTGGACTCCCCATGAAAAACTTTAATGTCATTTCAAAAATAACGGTGCTCGCAGCAGCGATTGCGGCAACAGTGCCAATGCTGGTTCAGGCTGAATCAGCCACCGTGTCGGCAGCAACCGGCGCGCTCACCACCAACGCACGCCTTGATTTCCGTGTGACCGTACCAAAAGTCTTGTTTCTACGCGTAGGTACGGGCGGTCTCTTTGGTGCCGCGGCCAACACCACGATTGATTTAATCGACTTCGTCGTACCCGCTGCTAATTTAGGCGACGCCTCTGTTATCACCGCCACCGCAGCTAGTGGTGACTTGGGTAGCGGCGCGGTCACCGCCTTGTTGCGCAGCAACGCTGGCACGGTAACGCTAACGGCCAATACCGTTGGCGCTTTAAGTAACGGCGCAGGCGACAGCATTCCTTGGACCCAAATTGCCGTTGCAAGC
Organism: Burkholderiales bacterium; assembly: GCA_043784585.1. GTDB lineage: Bacteria > Pseudomonadota > Gammaproteobacteria > Burkholderiales > Usitatibacteraceae > UKL13-2. The sequence continues at coordinate 2,495 of JAYVYF010000393.1, read as the reverse complement.
GCTAACCTAGCCACGCCTGCATTTGCAAACACGCTGCCGCATACGGTTCCACTACCCACTGCCGGCGCATCGGCAAACTTTGCACCTGCAGCTGTGGGAAAGGTCACGAACGTGGGTTCACAGTGGACCTACACGTACTTGAACGCGGCGATTGTTCCCGCCGGCACCTACGGCGGCGTGAATGTCAATAATAGTCGGGTTACTTACACAGCTTCAGTTTTGTAGTAGATTATGCTAATGGCAAGCAGTACAAAATTGCCGCAGTGTCCCGTCGGAACGAAATGAAACAACAGGGGAAAGGCGAAATTTGTATAGCGCCATAAAAAATGCCAGCCGCAGGCTGGCATTTTTCTTAGAAGAACAAACCGCTGGGTGGAAAATCCAATGCAACATCGCAAAGCTGCCTTGCCCACCATCAATTTTTTGATCGCATTGGGTGCGCTCATATTGATAACCGCTGAGTCAGCCGATGCTTGGGTTCTCATCGTGAAGCCAGGCCAGCGCACGATCGGGCTTACGGTCGGTGACGATGTTGCGGCAGGTACGCCGAATATCGTTAGTGTCACCGTGCCTGCAGCAGTTTTGGGTACCGGTGCCGCACAGGCCATGACCAGCGACAGCACCCAGGCCAATAGCCCGTTTGATAACTTTACCGTCTGCGTGCCGCCCAATCAGGTTTATATCGGCGGCTATCTACGCCAACCGAAGAATACGGCCAACAGCGCTACCCTATCGGTTACCACGCCTGCGACTTTATCAAATGGGTCCGAAACCATTCCGTTTACCGAGATTAGCTGGACGAGTACGTCAATAGGCAATGGGGGCGCGGCCGATATTCCGGCTGGAACCTTCAACGGTGGCAATTTATTTTTGCGCACCATCGCATCGAATACATTCGTTGAAAACTGTCATACCTTTAGTTATGCAAATACAAATTTTGTCGCCGCCGGCATCTACGCGGGACGCGCGACTTACACGCTGGTCGCCCCGTGAAGCTGATGTCGCAAAGCGCTTCTTTTGCGTGGGTGTTAGCGTTTGCGATAACGTTCATTTGCGCGACGAATACGGTATCCGCAACCACCGCAAAAACGGCGATTGTCGATGATTCTGCAACGGTCGTGCTGGACGGCGCGCCGATCATGAACTGGCGCACGATCACCCCCAAAAGCAGGGATAACGCGATTGTGGGCAGCACACGCGTCAACGTCCGGCTCACTACCACCCGTTGGGTGGGTAAAATCGGCAAGATTTATATGTTGTTACCCGCAGAATCAGCCTCATCCATCAAAATAAAATGGCGTAGTCAAGGCCGCCTTTTCGAGGGTCGGCTCACTCCCGGCGGTCGTACACTGGTGTACGCTGGCACCGTCCGTGATGCGCGGCTTGAAGATGTATTTGACATCAACATTGAAGCCGATGGAACAGCGATCAGCAGCGTGCAGCGCCTGCGCTTTTATTTTGAAATTGACGTCGACTAATTGAGTTCAGTCACGCCATTAAAAAAGGAACCTTCCGGATGTACCGCTTCCTATTACTTCAATTACCGCAAGCAGCGTTAACAAAAATTTTGTTGCCCCTGCTCGGACTACATCGAAATCTTCAATCTCTTTTTATCCTCACCGCGCTTTGTGCCGGGCTGATGGTTGCATCGCCCACCATGTCGCATGCGCAGAGCTTTTCGGCTGTCGTGTCGCCGCCACGATTCGAGCTTACGGTGCAGCCGGGGAAAACGATTCGTCAATTGTTTGAAATTACCCAGGCATCAAATGACAAAGGCAATTACCGCCTTTACACCAATGATTGGGTCATTGGTGCAGACGGCAATGCCGTATTTAGCGATGAACTTGCACCCAACAGTTGTCGTCCATGGGTGAGTATTGAACGACGCGAACTCAGCATTGCGGGCAACGCCAAAATAAGGTTCCGTTTTGAAATCGCCGTCCCCGCAGATGCGGTCGCAGGTGAATGTCGATTTGCGATCATGATTGAAGGTACGGAGCAAGTCGTTAAGGCCAACGGCGCATTAAGTTTTCCCGTCAGCGGGCGGGTGGGCGTGGTGGTATATGCGGGCGTCGGCGACGCAGCCCCTAAATTTGAAATTACCCAAAACGGCACGCGCGTTAGCAACGGCGGGGTGGTGCCCATGTTGAATATTAAAAATACCGGTAATGCCCACGGGCGCCCGGTTGGTTTTTTGAAAGGCAAGGATCAGCAAGGGCAGCAAGTTGATTTTTCACCTGATCCATTACCTATTCTGCCGGGACAGACGCGTCTTATTGCCTTGATTCCTCAACTTGAAGGCGGTGTTGCTACTAAACTGGTTTATCCGCTGACCGTTACCGGGGCCGTCGAATGGAGTGAAGCACCGGGCAGCAAAAAAACCGACATCGATTTTCGTTTCGACGGCCCGCTAGCAGCCCAGCCAAATGCTGCGCCAAAGCATACCGCACCGTTGCCTTTGCCGACATCAAAGCCACCGGACACCAAGAAGCCGG
>JAYVYF010000392.1:0-1717 GCA_043784585.1 Burkholderiales bacterium | reverse complement strand
AGCAATACGATCATGATGACTTCAGGATGGTTGATCGCAATCGCCTGCGCGATGTGCTGGAGCATTACCGTCTTGCCGGATTTCGGATTTGCCACTAGCAAGCCACGCTGGCCCTTGCCGATAGGCGCGATGATGTCGATCACGCGGCCGGTTAAATTTTCGTCAGATTTAATATCGCGTTCGAGACGAAATGGTTTATTCGGGAACAGCGCGGTCAAATTCTCAAACAAAATCTTGTTTTTGCCATTCTCTGGTGGTTCGCTATTAACCTTGTCAACTTTCACCAATGCGAAGTAGCGCTCGCCTTCTTTGGGGATGCGAATTTCGCCTTCAATGGTGTCGCCGGTATGAAGATTGAAGCGACGAATTTGCGAGGGCGACACGTAAATATCATCCGGGCCTGCAAGGTAGGACGTATCTGGCGAGCGCAGGAAGCCGAAACCATCCTGCAGCACTTCAAGCGTGCCGTCGCCAAAAATGGATTCGCCTTTTTTGGCCTGATGTTTTAACAGTGCAAAAATAAGTTCTTGCTTGCGCAGGCGATTGGCACCTTCGAGCTCGAGGCCGTTGGCCATCTCGACGAGTTCGGAGACGTGCTTTAGTTTGAGGTCAGATAATTGCATGGGGATTGCGGCTCACAAAAGTGGCGAAAAAATCAAAAGTGGGGGAACAACTAATAAAAAGGGCGCACGGAAACAACCGCTTAAAAAAATGCGCCTTAGCTGAGCGTTTTCAAAAAACTCGCCTGAAGGCTCGTTTTTTGAATCGACGTGTCAAACAATAAGGTGGGGTTTAATGCGGAGATGTCGCTAAGAAAGCTACGGAAATAAACTCAACGTAGCTTGAAACAAGGTCACCATTGATACAGCTGAAGCGAAGGATAGGGCGAACTTTTAGGATTGTCAACCGCAAATTTTTGCCGCCCTGATGGCATCAAGCCTACCCTTTGCCCTCTTTACTCTTTCCAACATTTACATATTGGCATCCAGAAACGCGGTGAGCTGTGTTTTCGACAGCGCGCCGACTTTGGTTGCTTCGACATTGCCATTTTTGAACAACATCAATGTCGGGATGCCGCGAATGCCGTATTTGGGCGGCGTATCCTGGTTTTCGTCAATGTTGAGTTTCGCGACTTTGAGCTTGCCAGCGTAGTCCTTCGCCACATCTTCCAGAATCGGGCCGATCATCTTGCATGGGCCGCACCATTCCGCCCAATAGTCGACCAACACCGGCGTAGTACTCTGCAGCACTTCGGTGTCAAAGCTGCTATCGGTTACATAAACAATGGCTTCACTCATAATTAACCTCACTCAAATTCGATTGGATCCAGATGGCGTCATTGAATTATATTTCAACAACGTCATAAACTTAAGCAAATTATGCCACTCTTTACAGCCATGCTTTTGTTGCTGAGAATGGCGCCGTGATTACACACGGCAGAAGCAGACGCTCGGCGCGGATACATGAGTAATGCGGGCTCTGCTAAAATATCGCATTGGCTTACCCAAATTTCCGCCGAACCGCGGCTTTTTATTCATTTTTCCATTGCCGTTATTTTTTGAGGTTGTTTCATGGCTTACGTTGTGACCGAATCCTGCATCAAGTGTAAATATACCGATTGTGTTGATGTGTGCCCCGTCGATTGTTTCCGCGAAGGGCCGAATATGCTGGTAATTGACCCCGACGAGTGCATCGATTGCACGTTGTGCGTGGCCGA
>JAYVYF010000391.1:0-2513 GCA_043784585.1 Burkholderiales bacterium | reverse complement strand
AAACTTGGGCAGTACTTCAACCAACCGCCCGCGCTCAATTTCCTCGGAAACCTCCCAAGCACTGCGCCACGCAAGGCCCTGACCGGCAATGGCCCATCGGGTTAGTACTTCGCCGTCGTTACATTGAAGCTTGCCGCCCACTTTGACAGAGACATTTTTACCAACGACGTTACTATCTGATTTGCCATTTTTGCCGTCACCTTTCGCTTCACTCTTTGTTTCACTCGGTTCACGAAACGTCCAGGAATCTGCCAATCCCGCTTCGGTTGCGGTGACCAGACAATGGTGTTTTGCCAAGTCAGCCAACACCAACGGCTTGCCACTGCGTTTAATATAATCAGGCGACCCCACCACCACCCGATGATTGCGGGCCAACTTGCTGGCAATAAGATCAGCATTTTTCAAATCAGCAATTCGAACCGCCAAATCTACACGCTCGTTTTTTAGATCCACCAGACGCTCTGACAGTAGCAGCGTTACGCTCAAATTCGGGTGCGCAGCGGTAAATGCGGGCAGGTGTGGCGCGATGTGTTTACGGCCAAACGCCGTCGGCGCGGAGACGATCAAGCGTCCGGTAGCGCTTTTCGCGCCCACCGACAACGATTCTTCTGCGGCACGCAATTCATTCATAATATTGCGCACGTCTTCAAAAAACGCCGAGCCTTCAGGCGTTAACGTGATTTTCCTCGTGGAACGTTTGAAAAGCTTCACACCTAGCTGCTCTTCGAGCTGATCAATCCGTCGACCAACCATCGCGGGCGTCACGCCTTCCGAGCGCGCTACAGAAGACAAGCTCTCAGATTTAGCGACGTCTAAAAACGTCTGCAATGCTTTAAAACGATCCATTTCTACCCCTAGATTTTACTCATCCGATTAAGCAATTTTTGGTATGAGATGCTTTTTTTTTACCTATTATTATAATAATTTCAGTATCGTAATACACTTAAAGTTAATTTGCAGGAGATTTTATGGATCGAATCTTCCCCACATTAGGAAAAATATGAACATTGCTAAAAATCCACTACAGGACACTTTGCTGGCCGGGCTTGAGATTCATGCCAATATCAGCCCCGCTTTCGCTGAGATTTTGACCCCCGCTGCGCTGACGTTTTTGGTGAGCTTGGCGCGCAAATTTGAATCTACACGCCAAACCTTACTCGCTAAACGTGACACGCGTCAAAAAGAATTTGATGCAGGCGTGTTGCCAGACTTTTTACCAGACACCAAAAATATTCGAGAAGGCCAGTGGGTTGTAGCGTCGGTGCCTGCTGACATCCAGGATCGCCGTGTCGAAATTACCGGCCCCACAGACCGAAAAATGGTCATTAACGCGCTCAACTGCGGTGCCAACACCTTCATGGCCGATTTTGAGGACGCTAATTGCCCGACGTGGCACAACATGATCGATGGACAAATAAATCTGCGCGACGCCAACGCACGCACCATCACTTTGGAACAAAACGGCAAATCATACAAAATCAACGACAAACCCGCCGTGTTGTTTCCCCGTCCGCGAGGCTGGCATCTGGATGAAAAGCACGTCACTTTGGATGGCAAATCTATCTCAGGCGCAATTTTCGATTTCGCACTGTATTTTTTCCATAACGTTAAAACTTTGCTGGCGCGTGGCAGTGGGGTATATCTGTATCTGCCGAAAATAGAATCGCATCTTGAGGCGCGCTTGTGGAACGATGTTTTTGTGATGGCACAAGCGGAACTGGGCGTGCCTCAGGGCTCCATCAAAGGCACTGTTTTGATCGAGACCATCGTTGCCGTGTTTGAGATGGATGAAATTTTATATGAGCTGCGCGAACACAGCGCGGGCTTGAATATTGGCCGCTGGGATTATATTTTTTCCGCGATCAAAAAATTCCGCCTCAACAAAAATTTTTGTTTAGCTGACCGCGCGCAAGTCAATATGCTGGCCCCATTTATGCGCGCTTATGCGCTGACGCTGATTAAAACTTGCCACAAACGCCAGGCGTTTGCGATGGGCGGCATGGCGGCACAAATTCCGATTAAAAATGATCCCGCTGCCAACGACGCTGCCTTTGAAAAGGTGCGTCTGGACAAGGTGCGTGAAGTTACCGATGGCTGCGACGGTACGTGGGTGGCCCACCCTGGCTTGGTCGCGGTCGCGAAGGCGGTATTTGATGAGCACATGCCGACGCCAAATCAAATTTACAAACAACGTGATGACATCCATTACACAGCCAGTGATTTGCTCGATTTCCGCCCAGAAGCACCAATTACCGAGGCTGGCGTGCGCAACAATATTCAAGTTGGCATTCAATACTTGGGCTCATGGCTGGGCGGCAATGGCTGTGTACCGATTTTCAATTTGATGGAGGACGCTGCCACAGCAGAAATTTCACGCAGTCAGGTTTGGCAATGGATTCGCTCCTCCAAAGGCGTGCTCGATGATGGTCGCAAAGTAAGCAAAGAAATAGTGAAAATGCTGATTGCCGATGAACTTACAAAAACACCGGGTATCGCGGGTCAAGCCGCCTATG
>JAYVYF010000390.1:0-3662 GCA_043784585.1 Burkholderiales bacterium | reverse complement strand
GCTTTGCCCGCGAGCAGGGTCTCACCCAGAAAACAAAGCAATGCGAATACGAACATGACGACGCCACCTAAAAATGTCCACGGCACGACCACGCTTGAGCGCAGCGTGATGGTTTCGACCAGGAACAGCGCAATGACGGTGGCACCGATTAAGGTCGCGGAAAGCGTGAGCAAAATCATCGAGCTATTGACGACGCGACCGCGCTTGCGCAGGAGTTTGAGTTCGGCATAAACCTCGTCTTCGTGTTTAATCACGTCTGCTTCTAAACGATCTTCCAGCGTGCGCGCTCGATCAATAATGCGGGCCAGGCGTGTGGCGAGTGCACCCAATAACGCGGCGATCGCGGTGAGCATGAACACCGGTGCGACCGCGAGCTGAATGCTGTGTGAAATGGCGTCTAGTGGGGTAACAGGCATGTTATCAACGGGCTGTAATGAAAGCAGGTTGCGGGCAGCTCTCCACCGCTTTGGGGCGGGGGGGGAGTTGGGCGGAGGTGCGGACTGAAATATACGCCGAGCGCTTATTTGCCTAGATTGCGGACAAAAAATGCAGTGGTGCGTTCCCATACCAGTTGCGCAGAATTGGCATCATAAACGTCGGGACGAGCATTGTTAAAAAACGCATGCTGCGCATCATAGCGGTAGATTTCAGGCGCGGGATTTTTGCCTTTCATCGCAAGTTCAAGCGCGTCAACTGCTGCCGGTGTACACCAGTCGTCGATGTTGGCAAAGTGGCCTTGAAACGGAATGTTGATATCGGCCGGCGACGCAAATCCAGCGGGTGGGATGCCATAGAAACATACCGCCGCAGATACACCCGACACGTGCACTGCGGTCGCAATCGTGAGCGCGCCGCCCATGCAAAATCCCACCACACCCACCTTGCCGCCGATGGTGTGCAAGTGCTCCACCGCGCCGCGAATATCCTGATGCGTCGCTCCCGGAAAATCAAGCCCGGTCATGAGATGACTCGCCTCGTCGGCGTCCTTGGCGATACGGCCTGCGTAAAGATCCGGCGCTAACGCGTTGTAACCGGCAGCCGCAAAGCGATCCGCCACCGCACAAATGTGTTCATTCAAGCCCCACCATTCCTGAATCACCACCACCGAGGGCATATCGGTGCCCGCCAGCGCGAGGTAACCCGATGCGGAGGTGCCATCGGGACGCTTGAAACTTGTCATTTGACGCATAAAATTGCTCCTGTTTGATCGGAGCACAGTATCGCATGCGAGCTGATCAACTGATCCCCGTCGGATGCGGTGGGCACCCGCGCAAATTTAAGCCACATCACGGATCTGCGTGATGTTCATCTCTGCGTGTAAAAACTCAGCTATAGCATTGCCGTTTGAGCCATTATTGCTCGCGAAGCCGCCCCCCGCTTAGAGGCTGTCCTCGCGAAGGCGTAAGACTTAATGCCTAATGTTTCCCGCCACCGGCTTCAGCGCCCCACAATTGTTTCAGCTTTGCATCGCGTCCACAACCGGCGCGGTAAAACCGATATTGGGTAGGATTTTTCTTGTAGTAATCCTGATGGTATTCCTCGGCGGGTGTGAAATCGCTGGCGGTGGTAATTTCAGTCACAAAATCACCGGGGAACGGCTTTGCTTTCACCAGCGCGGCTTTGGATTCTTCGGCGGACTTCTTCTGCGCATCGTCGTAATAAAAAATCCCGGTACGATACTGCGTGCCGACATCGCAAAATTGCCGGTCTTTGGTGGTGGGATCAATATTGCGCCAGAAAACATACAGCAGCTTGTCATAGCTTACTTTTTTCGGATCGTACACCACTTGTACGGCCTCGGCATGACCCGTGGAGCCCGACGATACCTCTTTGTAAGTCGGGTTTTTCGTTTTTCCCCCAATGTAGCCAGAGGTGGTAGAAATCACCCCCTCAAGCGCATCAAAAGGGCCCTCCATACACCAGAAACAACCGCCTGCAAACGTGGCTTTGGCAGTGCCCGCGGCGGCGGTAGAACCGGCAGCCGGAGCCTGTGCTCCCGCTATCAATGGCAACGCCATTATGGCGGTGATGAAAAACGAACGAATCTTAAACACGACTTTCTCCTTGATCGAAACAAACTGCTGAATTTGATAAAACATCGGCAACGTATCAGTCTGCTGACAGCTCCACACCTTACAATTCTACGATGATCAACCCACATTGGTTTCACACATGACTCACTATCATTACCGGCTCGTCAACGTTTTCGCAGAATCCACCTTTGGCGGCAATCCATTATGCGTGTTTGAAGACGCCCGTGGATTAAGTTCAGACACGATGCAGGCTATTGCGTTGCAATTTAATTTGTCTGAAACCACGTTTATTCTCCCGTCTTCGAACGCCACCGCACAGGTGAGGATTTTTACGCCCACCTTTGAAATGGCGTTTGCCGGCCACCCTACCCTGGGCAGCGCACATGTGGTGCGCGAGTTATGTTCAGCAGGCGATTCGATCACGCTGGAAATGAAAGCGGGCGTGATTCCGGTCAACGCAATTAACGACCGCTGGACCCTAAGCGCCAACCCACCCACGTTTCGCGATTGCACAGTGTCGCGGGCTGAAATCGCCGCCATGTTGTCGCTGCAAATCGCCGACGTTCTTGATGGCGTGCGCTGGGTCAATACCGGCAGCGAACAAATGATCGTGCCACTCGCCAGCGCGGATGCGGTACGACGGGTGCTGCCCAAAGCGGATTTGTTGGCGGCGATATCGAGTGACGTCGGGCGATCAATGGCGTATGTTTTTGCAGCAAACAACCTATCGCGGCACGCGCCAAATCACGAGCAAAAACTGCTCTCTCGATTTTTCTTCCTGAAACACGGCAGCGTGGTGGAAGATCCCGGCACCGGCTCGGCCACCGCCAATCTGGGCGGCTGGATGCTCGGCGCCAACCGCGCGCTGCCGTTAATGTTTAAAATCGAGCAAGGCGCATCCATAAATCGGCCCTGTCACCTCGGGCTGAAGGTCGATGCAAACAAACAAATTTTTGTGAGCGGGCGCGTGATTGAGCTGGGACGCGGCGCAGTGCAGTTGGAAATCGAGACCTAATATCAGCGGAGTGTTTCGAGCATAAAAGGCTTAAAACGCACGCTGGTGCTAGTGTTTTACTTTCGCGATGGCAGTCGACTCGCCCGCCATTATGGCTCTTTCGCCGCGTGCGAAACTGTCCGCGACATATTCCACTGTGAGCGCCATTCCTTCGCAGGAATACGCAGATACGCCACCAGCAAGTCTTTCCGTCCGCGAAAGGAAATCCGCTTTCTCGGCTGCCAGTTTTGCCATTTGCGCATCGGACAGCCTGCCCTGTTTGCCCAGCGCGACCGCGACCTCCACGTCCATATAAGATTTTCCCTGTTCACCGATAGTCTCGGCAATACTGTCACAGGTTTGTGATCTTGCCGAGCGCGCCACCTCAGCAGACCGACAATAATTGAGCGCGCTCGTAACGTATTTGGAATCTAAAAGGACTGATTCCATCAGCAAGTACTGCGCGATTGCGCTCTGCATGTAAAGCGGCTCTTGTTTAACATTCTCTTGCGACATTACGCGGTCGAGCCGCAACGTTCGAGCATCATAGACCGCCATCGGCATCGCAGTATCATCGACTGGGTCGCTCGCGGGCATTTTAAAACTACCGTCCTTGAATGGGCCAGGATTTCTTA
>JAYVYF010000389.1:0-2349 GCA_043784585.1 Burkholderiales bacterium | reverse complement strand
AAAGTCGCTGAAAAGTCTGCGGATGCCAATAGCACGGCACGAAATAAAATAGATGCGGCAAATGCAAACGCTCGCGAGACCAAGATGGACGCTCGAAGCGATGCGACGACCGCGAAACGCAACGCTGATTATGCCGTGGCGAAAGAAAAATGCGACGCACTTACTGACGGTGCCAAAACTGCCTGTTTACAGGACGCCAAGACACAACATGGCCAGTAATCGGGGGACACCGTAATGCAAAGAGTACGCGGCGGTTTATGAATGCTGCTGCGGGCGATGGCAGACGCGTTATTGACCTAGTGTTGACTTGTAATTAACTACCTGGCGACGTTGAGAGCCATTGGATTATTTTAATCGCGAGCATAGAAGGTCTAATGGCAAAACTACGAATCGAGCGCGATTCCTTAGGCACCATCGCCGTCCCGAGCAAGCACCTTTGGGGTGCGCAAACCCAGCGTAGCCTCACGCATTTCCATTTTGCGGGCGAATTAATGCCTAGCTCAGTAGTCCATGCACTGATATTGGTAAAGCGCGCGGCGGCCAGTGTGAATTTGAGGCTTGGATTGTTGGATCAAGCCAAGGCTGAGGCGATCATCAGCGCGGCTGATGAAGTGCTCAAAGGCGATCATCCCGATGAATTTCCGCTGGTGGTTTGGCAGACGGGTTCCGGCACCCAAACCAATATGAATGTGAATGAAGTGCTGGCACATCGCGCTTCACAAATTCTCGCCGGCAAACACCGCAATAAGCAAGGCGGAAAGCGCGACTACGCGCCGTTTATCCATCCAAATGACGATGTGAATATGGGGCAATCGTCAAACGACACCTTTCCCACCGCCATGAATCTTGCGGCGACAATTGCGATCCAGCGAAGCTTGAAACCCGCATTGAAAAAGCTGCGCAACACGCTTCAAGTTAAGTCAAAGCGATTTTCAAAAATTATCAAAATTGGCAGAACCCATTTGCAAGACGCGACGCCGATTACGCTTGGCCAGGAATTTTCAGGTTATGTTTCCCAGCTGGATCATGGCCTTGAGCACCTCGATGCTGCGATGTCACATTTATACGAAATTGCGCTGGGGGGCACAGCAGTAGGCACCGGGCTCAATACACATCCAAGGTTTGGTGCGTTGGCGGCAAAAGAAATAGCATTGCTGACCAAACTCCCGTTTCGCTCCGCGCCGAATAAGTTTGAAGCTCTGGCCGCCAGCGACGCGATGGTCAATGCCCACGGCACACTCAAAACGCTTGCAGGCTCACTATTTAAAATTGCGAACGATATTCGGTGGCTGGCATCGGGTCCCCGTGCTGGCCTCGGCGAAATCAATCTGCCAGAAAACGAACCCGGCAGCTCAATCATGCCGGGAAAGGTAAATCCGACACAGGCAGAATCGCTCACCATGATTTGCTGTCAGGTATTTGGCAACGACGTTGCAGTGACCCTTGGCGGGGCGTCTGGGAATTTCGAGTTGAACGTATTTCGCCCACTCATCATTAGAAACGTATTGCACAGTGCAACCCTGCTTGCCAGTGGATGTGAAAATTTCGAGAAATATTGCGTTATCGGTATCACCGCAAACAAACCTCGTATTGAAATGCTGATGCGCGACTCGCTGATGCTGGTGACGGCGTTAAGCGACCATATCGGTTACGACAATGCGGCGAAAATTGCCAAGCATGCGCACCGGCATGCCATCACACTCAAAGACTCAGCCTTAACATTAGGACTGGTTACCGCACGCGATTTTGACCGATGGGTGCGGCCTGACAAAATGGTTTGAACGCTTGTGTGTCCCAGCGCACGGACATCACCGGCGCCGAAGTTCATTCTTTACAAGCGGTGGGGGATTATCGAGCAATCGCCGTAGGCAGGGAACGGGTAGTTTTTTACAAGCTTATTTTGAATCTTCAAAACATTCATTACGACCATAGAAGGAAATGCCGCAATGACAGCCGTCGCCTATCCACTGAACCTGTTGGTCACCGCGCCCACTCTTGAAGTACTTACCAAGCTCGCGCTGGCGACGCCAGACAAGTTACGAAGCTCATTTTCTGAAGTGTGCCAGTTGCTGGGGATTGCCGATATTGGCTTTGCATCGGCCGCTCAATTTCAGCGCAGGCGGGTGAAGCCGGGGAGCTGGGTTTTTGGAAGTGGCGCAAATGGTACCAAGCTTGACTCTGTTTTTGTGGTCTGCTCCGGCTTTCTTAAAACGTTGTTGATCGATGAAGCCGGGAACGAACGGATCCTGAGTTTTCCCATGCGCGGCGACTTGTTGGGAATCGACGGTTTACATGCTGATTTCCACCCTTCACAGGCTGTTGCCATCACCGAATGTGAAGTGATCGTTA
>JAYVYF010000388.1:0-2245 GCA_043784585.1 Burkholderiales bacterium | reverse complement strand
AAGACTCCTGTTTATGGCCTATTGGCTAATGAAATCCGAACCGTCAGAATTTTCAATTGACGACCTGGCGAAAGCAAACAATCAAACCGTGGCGTGGTTTGGTGTGCGCAATTATCTGGCGCGAAATTTCATGCGCGATCAGATGAAGATTGGCGATGATGTCTTGTTTTATCACTCATCGTGCCCCGAACCTGGCATTGCAGGCGTGGCCAAAGTGTCTTCTCCGGCATATCCCGACCCGACGCAATTTGATAAAAAAGGCAAATATTTCGACGCGAAAGCCACGCCCGAAACACCGCGCTGGATGTTGATTGACGTCAAGCTTGCGAAAAAAACACGCTTGCTATCGCTGGCAGAATTACGCAATATTCCATCGCTTGAGGAAATGGTCATTTTGCAGCGCGGCAATCGACTATCGATTACGCCGATATCACCAGCCGAGTGGAAAACCATCCGCAAGTTGCTCGACTGAACGCGTGATGTGACGGTGAGAAATCAGGTGGCATGACGATGGTGTTTGATCCCTTCTATTTGCTCATTTATCTGGCCGCAGGCGTTTTTGTCGGGTTCTTTGCGGGGCTGCTGGGCATTGGCGGTGGTTCGGTCATGGTGCCGATTTTGTCGCTCACTTTTGTGAAGTTGGGCTACTCCAACGAGCATGTAATTCACATGGCGCTGGCGACTTCAATGGCGACCATTTTGCCTGGCGCTTTCGCCAGCACGCGCACTCACCATGCACACAAAGCCGTGAATTGGGAAGTGGTAAAAAAAATGACGCCGGGTATCTTGGTCGGTACCTTGGTCGGCACCGTATTTGCCTACTTTTCGAGCACCACGTTTCTCAAATATTTTTTTGTTGGCTTCATGTTTTTTTTGGCAGCACAGCTGGTGTTTGGCCTCAAGCCAAAAGCAGCACCAGCCAAGCCAGGTGTGGCCGGGTCGGAGGCACAAGCCAATCGCACCCTACCCAAAACCGCGGGTATGGTCAGCTTCGGCGCGTTGATGGGATTTGTGTCGAGCCTCGCCGGGATCGGCGGCGCGGTGCTCACTATTTCGTTTCTAACGTGGTGCAATGTAAAAATGCATGAGGCCATAGGTACATCAGCGGCAGTCGGCTTCCCGATTGCGCTAGCGGGCACGGTTGGCTATGTGGTCACCGGCATGATGGATCACGATTTGCCTGAATGGAGCGTGGGCTATGTGTATATGCCAGCGTTTTTTGGCATTGCGCTCACCAGCTTTTTTGTAGCGCCGATCGGTGCAGAGCTCGCACACAAGCTGCCAGTGGTGATGCTTAAAAAAGTATTTATGGTGTTTTTGGTGGCGCTGGCGATCAAGATGGCTATTTCTGTTTAACGCCTAGTTTGAGTCGCCCGCCGCCATCGCGGGATTTAATCGACTGGCGCAAGGCAGAAGCATATTAATTCGTTCAATATCCAGCGGGCTGAGAAGCTGAACTGACGCCTTGCTGAGTGCGGGTATCTGTGCAAAGTTTGACGGCAACGCGTTATGGTTCTGCATTATCTAAACGCGTTGTGAAGCCTCACAGCGCACACCAATCGCGCATCATTTGGTCATACATGTCGACAGACTGTTCAAGGCGTTTGATGGAGCACCACTCATCAATTTGATGTGCAATCGATGGCTCGCCCGGGCCGATAATGACCGCTGGGATGCTGCCATTGCCAGACTCGGCGTAGCCGCGCTTCAGGTCGGCACCATCGGTTGAAAACATAATGGTTTTAGGGGTCGGTTTTGTGCCCACAAATGGCGCAGCAATTTCAAAAATGCGCTCCACCCATTCATCAGGTTCCGAATAAAGTGCTGGCGTGTCAACGATTTTTCGCACCTTGCCAATATCACCGATCAAGGCCTGCACCGAGGCGCACAAATGGACATGCTCAATGCCCGGAACAGTGCGCATATCAACCGTCAGCCGCGCCGAGTCCGGCACCGAATTCGTATTCAATCCAGCATGAAGCGTTGCCACATTCATGGTCGGCGCGCCCATGATCGGGTGGCAATCCACGCCGCAATGATGTTTCCAGTCGAAGCCATCTAGCTTGGAAATGACGTTGTTCATTTTCAAAATCGCGTTTTCGCCCTGCTCCGGCATTGAGCCGTGGGCCGTCTTGCCTTTGGTCTCGATCTCGATCCAGCACAACCCTTTGTGTCCGACAAAAGGATAATTGTCAGTCGGCTCCGCGACAATAATGGCGCCCGCCCGATCCAGCAATTTTTCGTG
>JAYVYF010000387.1:0-2332 GCA_043784585.1 Burkholderiales bacterium | reverse complement strand
TTTTCAATAACCTTTGGCACGCCCGCTTCCATGATCGAGACGCAGCTATTGGTGGTGCCCAGATCAATTCCAATGATTTTACCCATTATGTTTCCTCTTCAATTTTGATGTAACGAAACTTTTCGATTCAATGTAATCTAAATAACAGATATGGTTATTGATAGGGCTTTCAAGTATTTATTTTGCTTTTGAGACCGTCACTAGCGCAGGGCGCAATACTCGATCGTGCAACATATAACCTTTTTGCATCACATTTAGCACGGTGTTCGGTTCCTGCTCGCTCTCGAGCGCGGAAATGGCTTGGTGTTTGGTGGGGTCGAACTTAGCGCCAGCCGGATTGATTTCTACAATCGAGAATCGCTCAAACACGCTGGTCAATTGTCGTGAGGTAATGTCGATGCCTTCTTTGAACGATTCCAGTGAGGGGTTTTCCACTACCAGCGCGGCATCGAGGCTATCTTTAACCGCGAGCAATGAATCTGCCATTTTTTCGACACCGAATTTTTGCGCTTTCAGCACATCCTCTGCCGAGCGGCGGCGAATGTTATCCGTTTCTGCCTTGGCGCGCAGCCATTCGTCTTTGAGTTTCTCGGCATTCGCCAGCGCATCGGCGAGTTTCGTTTCTAACTCGGCGACCGCGGATGCGCTGGTTTCAACCGACGGGTTTGCTTCGTCCGCCATGGCGTCGAAGCTGTCGTTAGTCGATGGATTCGTGTTTGTTTCAGTATTCATCCCTAAATTCCCTATGAAAACGTACATTTCGAAGGAATTTGGGACATACCCCTAAATTTCAAGGGGATTTGCTGAAACTTTTTTTAGTTGTTCTTGCCGTCCGGGATCAGAAAGCTCGTGACCATCGTAATCACACTGAACATTAGTGAGCCGAGCAGTGCCGCCAAAAAGCCCGACACTTTAAAGCCCGGCACCATTTCAGCCACCAGCCAAAACATCAGGGCGTTAATGACAAAAATGAATAATCCCAATGTGAGCAGCGTGACCGGCAGCGTCAGTAAAATCAGCACGGGACGGATCAGCGCATTCACCAAGCCCAGCACAAGTGCCGCAATAAGCGCCGCGCTGATGCCGGACACTTGCACGCCAGAATAAAAGTAAGCTACCAGCATGAGTGCAAGTGCATTGAGAAACCATCGGAGTATCAGCGTCATTTGAGTTTTCCCTGTAGATTGATGCGCCATAATACCTTGACTTTTTTACCGTGCGCCAAATTTTGTAAATATCAGAGGCAAAAATACATGAGTGTTCATACCCCGCAAAAGCGCGTTTCCATTCCAGACCTTCGTCACATGAAGAGCGTCGCAAAAATTGTCATGCTCACGGCATACACCAAGCCGATGGCGCAGCTAATTGACGAGCATTGCGATGTATTGCTGGTGGGCGATTCCCTGGCAATGGTGGTTTATGGAATGGATAGCACGCTGGGCATATCGCTGGACACCATGATTGCTCATACTCAGGCGGTGATGCGCGGCTCAATTCATTCCTGTGTGCTGCTCGATATGCCGTTTGGCAGCTATCAGGAGTCGAAACAGCAAGCCTACCGTAACTGCGCGCGGGCGATGGCCGAATCGGGTGCGCAGGGTCTAAAACTCGAAGGTGGTGCGGAGTTGGTGGAGACTGTTGAATTTTTAGTAGCGCGCGGCATTCCAATCATGCCGCACATTGGTTTGATGCCGCAGCGCGTGCATGAAATGGGCGGATTCAAGGCGCAGGGTCGCGAAGAGGACGCTGCGACAAAATGGACCGTAATTGCGAAAAACTTTGAAGCGGCTGGTGCGTTTGGTATTTTGATTGAAGGCACCGTCGAGCCGGTGGCGCGCGCCGTGACAGAAGCAATAAAAATTCCTACCATCGGTATTGGTGCTTCGCCTGCGTGCGATGGTCAAGTTCTGGTGACCGAAGATATTCTGGGACTGTTTCCCGATTTCACGCCGAAATTTGCAAAACGATTTACCGATGTGGGTTTAGCGGTTTCTGCGGCTGTCGCAGACTACGCAAAAGAAGTTCGCGCCAATGAATTTCCGAGGCCTGAGCATTGTTTTGGGGTGCGGAAGTAGGGCGGTATTCGATTTTGTGGATTGCCATTCGACGGGTATCTTGGCCCTAAAATGCTTCAAAACGCCCGCGTCTAGCGGTGTATTTAATTTTATCGATGCGACGCCAAGCGGTCTCTGCGCGTGATCCGTTTTTCGTTGCGTAAGGACCACTCGCCAGCAGCCCCTCGCAAATGCAGCTTGAAATGACGAACTACATAAATATTTTATAGATCATTTTTTCGACTCGCCATCCATCAAGATATACTTTGGTATCGGGC
>JAYVYF010000386.1:0-7211 GCA_043784585.1 Burkholderiales bacterium | reverse complement strand
GGGCTCCATCAGCGCCCATTTCGCCATCAGCATCGCTTTTTCAGGCGAGCCGCCAATGCCCAGTGACAAGATGCCCGGCGGACACCAATCTGCGCCCATCACCGGCAATTGCTGTAACACCCAATCGACCACGTTGTCGGATGGCAGCAACATCGCAAACTTCGATTTATTTTCTGAACCGCCACCTTTGGCTGCGACAATCACCTCAACCGTACTGCCTGGAACTAGTTCAACATGCGTCACGCCCGGCGTGTTGTCGCCGGTGTTTGTGCGTTTGCCGTCGGGGTCAATCAGCATCGAGCCGCGCAGCGGATTATTTACGTCGGTGTATGCGCGTCGCACACCCTCGTTCACCATTTGCTCAAGCGACATCGTAGTGTCAAACCGCACATCCATGCCGACACGAACAAATGCAATACAAATACCAGTGTCCTGACAAATCGGACGATGGCCTTCCGCGGCCATGCGCGAGTTGATTAGAATTTGCGCCATCGCGTCCTTGGCAGCAGGCGATTGTTCGCGTTGATAGGCCTCATTCAACGCCTTGATGTAGTCGACGGGATGGTAGTAGCTGATGTATTGAAATGCATCGGCAACAGAAGCGATAAAATCTTCCTGCTTAACGATGGTTTGCGAGTTCATGTTGGTTCCGATCTAATAGCTATTCGGTTTTGCTGCATGCGGCATGATCCGATCACAGGCCGCAATCGCCATGGCAGACAACAAAAAAGTAATGTGAATACTGGTTTGCGCGATCAGCACTTTTACGTCATAGCTATCGGCGTTGATAAACGTTTTGAGTAGATGGATGGACGATATGCCGATGATAGCGGTAGCGAGCTTTACTTTAAGCACCGACGCATTCACACTTGACAACCATTCGGGCTGATCCGGATGTTCCTGCAAATTCATCCGTGAGACGAATGTTTCATAACCACCGACAATCACCATGATCAGCAGATTCGAAATCATCACCACGTCGATCAAGCCCAGCACCACCAGCATGATCACGGTTTCGGTAAGCTTGGTCGGCGGCACGACAGCACCGGCAATCGTGCCCTTCACGGTTACGCTGTCGAGAATGGCCTGCAGCGCAGTTTGACTGCCGAACGCCGCTTCCACCAGATGCGCCAGCTCCACCCAAAAATGGAAAACATAAACACACTGCGCCACGATCAGGCCAATGTAAAGCGGCAATTGCAGCCAGCGGCTCATAAAAATAAAGTTAGCCAGTGGCTTTATAGGACGCGGCACTTGGTTGGAGGTCATATTGTCGGGGTAGAAATGGTAATAGATTAACCCGACAAAAATGGTTTTGCCGGGTGCGAATAATAACAATATTAAAAGTCAGTGACCGCTGTATGAACTGTCAGCCAGCACCCGGTAATTATGCAGATTTGGCAACTGCGATCGCAGGCGAAATTTCTCGGCGCAAGATCTTACCATTCTTGGTTCGCGGGAAATCCTTTGCCAGATAAACCCGCTTTGGCGCTTTGTAGGCGGCGAGATGCTGCTGACCGAATTTGAGCAATTCATCTGCGGAAATGGTTTGATCGGGTTGTGCGATGACATAGGCGCTGACAATCAATTTATCTTTCTCGATTTCCTCGGCCACACATGCACAATCGGCCACGGCGGGATGCGATTTCAACACGCGCTCAACTTCATAGGGCGAGACGCGATAACCAAAACTTTTAATAATGTCGTCGCGGCGGCCTAAAAACCATAGATAGCCGTCCTCATCAACTTTCGCGTAATCGCCAGTGAAAAAATAGCCATCGTGTTTATATTTTGTGGTTTCCTCATCCAGATTCCAGTAACGCAAAAACAATCCGGGATCATTTTCGGGAATGGCAATCATACCTTCTTCGCCGTGCGAAACCTCGGCGAGCGTATCGGGATTCAACAATTTAATCTGATGCCCCGGTTGCGGGAAGCCGGCCGAGCCGGCACGGATCGGGCGATGTACGGATTGCGACAAATAGTATGAAAATTCGCTCATGCCGACGGCTTCGTAAATATCCATGCCAAAGCGTGTGCGCCACGCGTTAAGCATGTCGTCCGACAAATGCTCGCCCGCGCTCATGCAGAAGCGCAGCGTGGGCACGTTTGCGTGTGTAGCCGTGGTTTTTTGCACGATCTGGCGATAGATTGTTGGTACGCCAATGAAAATGGTTGCATCATGTTTTGCGATCAGGCGCGTCCATAAATTCGCATCATTTTTACCTTCATGCACGATCACGGTTTTACCGCGATAGAGCGGGTCCATCAAGCCTGAACCGAGCACATAGGTCCAATTGAATTTACCTGAATGCAGAATACGGTCCACGATTTGTTTATCAAAATTAAACCAATATTCTGCTGCGGGTTCGCGGCCAATCAAGGCGCGATGCGCATGCAGCACACCTTTTGGGTAACCCGTGGTGCCGGAGGTGTAAACGAGATACGCGGGATCGTTTGCGTGGGTGACGTGTGGTGCGGAAAACGCGGTGATCGCTTTGAGCGCGGGTGTTAAATCCAGTACTTTTAAAGGCGAGTTTTCAACCTGCTGCCCTTCGCCGGAAAGCAACACCAGCGTGACGCTTTGAAGGAGAACCGCGTTTTGGGGCGGGGCATCAGCAATACGCGCGGCCAGCTGCGGCCAGAACGCTTTATCCATCACCAAAACTTTTGCGCCTGAATCTTCGGCGAGATATAAAACTTCCTCCGCGGTTAGCAACGTTGAGGTTGGAACCGCGATGCAACCCGCTTTCATCGCCCCTAAAAATGCGGTGGGATAGTCGATTGAATTGGGTAGTCGGATCAGGACACGATCGCCGACATTCACGCCTTGTTTACGCAGCAGTTGCGCGAATTGGCTGGTGCGAATGGCCAGTTCGCCATAGGTGACAGTGATAGTGCCGAGTGCGTCGTCTTCGACAATCATCGCTATACGATTTTCAATATCGGTGCCAACGTGCGCGTCGGTGCAAGCCACGCCGATATTGAAAAAATCGGGGACGGTCCAAGTCCAAGTTGGGAATGGTGGGAAATTCACTTTAGCGTTCATGCGGATAAATTCTCGTGGATTAAATCAGCGATCCGAGTTCGTTGTAAAAGCTTTAACACTAGCATTGGCGAGCGCTTCGAAGCATTTATGCCTTATTGAACCCGCCAAATGGCGTTATATTGATATTTTTGCTTTTAAAGAATGATGCCGTAAGGCCAGTTCTCGCGCACTACTTGCGCGGGTAATTTACGCAGCACTTCGATCGCAAATGCGCTCCCTTCATCCGAGAGTGCATGCAAGGCGTGCGCGCGCAAAAGCGTTTGCAAGGCCTTACCAAACATCGGCGGGTCAAGCATTTCGCCGTTGAATTTAATTGCGCCGCCGAGCAATGCATCGGCTTCAATCGCGGCTTTTAAAATTGCGATTTTGGTTTTGGTGTCTGTCGGCGATGGCGTATACGCGACCTTGCAAGGGTGAATGTGCGAAGGATGAATGACTTGTTTACCGGTCATGCCCATCGCGGATTCTTCGCAGGCGTGTTTGTAGACCACACGCGACTCTTCATCACCGTGTAGGTCCAGCCAGCGACGCACATCATCGGGTTCGACAAAATTTTCCGGCATGGCAGAACTGCCGATTAGTGTTTCAACGCCGCCAATCACACCCTTACCGGCGATCCGCGCTTCGAACAATACCTGATTCATAAAATATGCGAGTTCGACGGTCCAGTTGCGCGGCGTGATTTGAATACCCATCGCTTTGGAGAAATCGTGGATGCCGAAAACGACATGCTTCACCGTCGCATACTGCATCAGATCCGGTGCAATTTTTAGCGACTTCGGATGCTCAATAATCGGCTGAATAGTGATGCTATGGTTCAGGCCGACCAGCACGGCTGACAGATCACGAATCTCGGGCGAGCCGTAGGCCTCGCCGGCTTTGGCCAGCATCACGACGTCAATGTGGTCCGACAAATCGCGAATGAGTTGTAAATCCTTTTCGTATTCTTCGGTGCGAAATGGATTAATGCGAAGCGCCACTTGGACTTCTTTGCGTTGCGGCATATGCGGCAGTTCCATCCGCAACAACTCTCGCGACATCTCTTTTTGCCGACAGCCATCTTCCAGATCGAAAATTAGCGTGTGTGCGGGAGTACCCCACGCATGCTTTTTGAATCGTAGCGAGGCCTGCTCGAGGTCCTCGTAAAGGCCCAGTGCAGGCGCATATTTGACCGGCGGATAGTAAATCTGGATGCCGGGCCAGTAGTCGCCAAGTAAGGCGCTGGACGGCGCTGCCAGATTTATATCTTTCAATTCGTTCATGGCGCTCATAGCGGCTCGCGGTGTATAAGGCAGTTGATTGGGCGGCAAGACAATACGGTGAAATGTTAAATAGCGCTTTGATAAATAAATGCCACAGCGTTCGACACAGCGTTCAAATTACACGGAATGCGAGACGTCGTCAACAAGTCTTATATAAGATATAAGATATAGTTACTTTTGAGACAAACACGTTAAAATTTTTGTTGTTTTTGACGCGAAACGAAAGCGGTTTCCGCTCTTGCGGGCGATGTTGATGATGTGTTTGTTAGAAAGAGGTGATGCGTTTTGAGAAATCCAGATTTTCTCAACTGTGTTATAAACACGGTTAAGAATGTAGCAATAAAAAGTCTTCACTAATAAAAATCGCTCAATCAATGCAGTAGTCGAGGAGAAAATGATGTCGAGTATCCAATCGGTGGCGCATGAAAGTCGTTCTTTCCCGCCTTCTGAGGTGATGATCAAACAAGCCAACATTTCAGGCATGCCTGCGTACCTTGCCATGTGCGCCGAGGCCGAGCACGACTATCAGGGGTTTTGGGCAAAACATGCACGCGAGGCGCTCGCTTGGCATAAGCCGTTTACCAAGGTGCTCGATGAATCGAACCCGCCGTTTTATCGCTGGTTCCATGACGGAGAATTAAACGCATCTTACAACTGTCTAGACCGTAATCTCACCAACGGTAATGCAGAAAAAACCGCAATTATTTTCGAGGCCGATGATGGTGCCGTGATTAGCATCAGCTACCGCGAATTGCACAAGCGTGTGTGTAAATTTGCCAATGCGTTGAAGTCGCAGGGCGTGTCCAAGGGTGATCGCGTCATCATCTATATGCCGATGACTATCGACGGCGTGGTGGCAATGCAATCGTGTGCGCGCATCGGTGCAATTCATTCCGTGGTGTTTGGCGGCTTTTCGGCCAAGAGTTTGCAGGAGCGCATTGTCGATACAGGTGCCTCCGCATTGATTACCGCCGATCAGCAAATGCGCGGCGGTAAAGCGTTACCGATTAAAGCGATTGTTGATGAAGCGTTTAGCCTTGGTGGCTGCGAACATGTCAAAGCCGCGATCGTGCTCAGGCGTACTGGAAATACGGTCAACATGGTTCCCGGACGCGATCATTGGTGGCATGAGATCGAGGCGGAACAGAGCGAAGTTTGTGAGCCCACGTGGGTGAGTGCGGAGCATCCGCTCTTTATTCTGTACACGTCCGGTTCTACCGGCAAGCCAAAGGGTATCCAGCATTCGACAGGGGGCTATTTATTGTGGGCGCATCTCACGATGAAATGGACTTTTGACAGTAAGCCGAATGATCTTTTTTGGTGCACTGCCGACATCGGTTGGGTTACCGGTCACTCGTATATTGCGTATGGTCCACTGTCGGTAGGCGGGACGGAGCTGGTATTTGAGGGCATCCCTACATTCCCGAACGCAGGACGTTTCTGGCAGATGATCGAGAAGCATAAAGTTACGGTTTTTTACACGGCGCCCACCGCGATCCGTTCGCTGATTAAGGCGGGCGAAGTGGATCCTAAAACCCATCCACGAAATTATAATTTGTCGAGTTTGCGGATTTTGGGTTCGGTTGGCGAGCCGATCAATCCTGAGGCGTGGATGTGGTACTACGAAAATATCGGCGGGAGTCGCTGCCCAATTGTCGATACATTCTGGCAGACCGAAACGGGCGGACACATGATCACGCCGCTGCCGGGCGTGACGACGCTTACCCCCGGCTCTTGCACGCTGCCGCTGCCGGGCATCATTGCTGCGATTGTCGATGAGGCAGGACATGATGTAGAAAACGGCAACGGCGGTATTTTGGTGGTGAAACGCCCTTGGCCATCAATGGCGCGCACGATCTGGAATGATTCCGAACGTTTTCAAAAGACTTATTTCCCCGACGAGCTGGGCGGGAAACTTTATTTGGCCGGCGATGGTGCGGTGCGCGATAAAGTAAATGGCTACTTCACGATCATGGGTCGTATCGATGATGTGCTCAATGTTTCAGGTCATCGGCTCGGCACAATGGAAGTCGAGTCGGCGTTAGTTTCGAACAGCAAACTGGTGGCGGAAGCGGCGGTCGTCGGGCGGCCAGATGATTTGACTGGCGAGGCGATTGTTGCGTTCGTGGTGCTCAAAGGTGCGCGCCCCACCGGCGATGCTGCGATCGCGATTGCAAAAGAATTGCGCGACTGGGTGGGCAAAGAAATTGGCCCAATTGCGAAGCCGAAAGATATTCGATTTGGCGACAACCTGCCTAAAACACGAAGCGGAAAAATCATGCGTCGCCTGCTTCGCTCAATTGCCAAAAATGAACCCATTACGCAGGATATTTCGACCCTCGAAAATCCGGCCATTTTGGACCAGCTTAAGCAGATAGCTTAATGTTGCAATGCGTGATCTTGCTGTACGGCCAATGCATTTACGAAGTCAATTCCATTATAAAAAAATTCGGCTACACTCAGCCCGTTAAAAGGTAAAAATAAAAAATTATTTACTAAAAAATAATAGGGTTGTTTTGATTTCAAGGTTGCACCATCTCGTCAACATAATAATCATCTGGAGGAAACAACATGGCAACAGCCGCGCAGGATTTGATTAATGTAACGCCGCAGGAAGAGCGAAAAGTCATATTCGCTTCTTCTCTGGGAACTGTTTTTGAATGGTACGACTTCTATCTATTTGCTGTTTTAGCGGTTTTTTTCTCGGATAAATTTTTCCCAAAGGGCAATGAAAGCGTTGCCTTACTGGCGTCCCTGGCTATTCTGGCGGCAGGCTTTTTGGTGCGCCCTTTTGGCGCACTGGTGTTCGGACGATTGGGTGATTTGATCGGTCGTAAATATACTTTCCTCGTCACCATTGTGCTGATGGGTGGCTCTACCGCTGCGCTGGGCTTTCTGCC
>JAYVYF010000385.1:0-1820 GCA_043784585.1 Burkholderiales bacterium | reverse complement strand
CACTGGTCGAATTGCTGATCGCGGTTTCCATGTTTTTCCTTATTTTTTCTGTGTGGAAAAAAATTCAGCCATTGCGGTAATCTCGGCGTCTGAATAACCCTTCGAGATTTGATGCATCAACGTCGCTTCGCGTTTGCCTTCTTTAAAGAGCTTCATCTGATTTACAAAATAATCTTTGTCTAATCCTGCCAATCCACCGACTGCGCCACCCACGCTATTACCGTTGGTGCCGTGGCAGGCAGAACAGTTAGCCGCTAGCGACCGCACACCCAGAGGCGTCAGGTTGGCTGCGGCAAATGTGGATGCAGGCGGCGGCGTAGACGCGGGAGCGGATGTGGAGGATGGGGCAGCGGCAGGCGCTTGTGCAAATGCGGTGCCGCATAAAACGGGGATGATAGCTGCGACTAATAGTTGAGATATTTTGATAGTCATGAATTTTTCCTGAGGTGCAGTCATCAATATTCGTATTTTCTTAAGCTCTTTTTAAACCTTTTCAAGCATAACGCATGCGCTTTCAGCGCGTTGGGACAAAACAAAATGGCTCCGAAACGGAGCCATTTTGGGCAAATCTATTGCCTGCTGACCGGTCATCAGTTTTCCTGGGTAACCGGCTCTTTCTCTTCGCTAATATCGAGTTTTACCTTACCGTCAGCATCAACGTCGATCGCGACCTTGCCGCCGTTGGCCAAACGGCCAAATAATAATTCATCAGCCAGCGCGCGGCGAATCGTGTCTTGAATCAGGCGAGACATTGGCCTTGCACCCATCAGCGGATCGAAGCCATTTTTCGCCAAGTATTTTTTCAAGCCTTCGGTGAAGGTGGCTTCAACTTTTTTCTCCGTCAATTGCGCTTCCAGCTGCATCAGGAATTTATCCACCACTTGCAGGATAATTTTCTCGTCCAGCGGCGCGAATGAAATGGTTGCATCCAGGCGATTGCGGAATTCAGGCGTAAACATGCGCTTGATTTCAGCCATTTCATCGCCAGCTTTTTTGTCATTCGTGAAGCCGATGCTGGATTTTGATAACTCCGAAGCGCCTGCGTTGGTGGTCATGACAATCACCACGTTGCGGAAGTCAGCCTTGCGACCGTTGTTGTCCGTTAGCGTGCCATGATCCATCACCTGCAGCAACACGTTATAAATATCCGGGTGTGCTTTTTCGATCTCATCCAGCAGCAATACCGAGTACGGATGCTTGGTAATGGCTTCCGTCATCAAGCCGCCTTGGTCAAAACCCACATAGCCGGGAGGAGCGCCAATCAAGCGCGATACCGCATGACGCTCCATGTATTCCGACATGTCGAAGCGAATGAGTTCCACGCCCAGAATGAATGCGAGCTGCTTCGCCACTTCGGTTTTGCCCACCCCCGTGGGCCCTGAAAACAGAAACGATCCGATGGGCTTGGTCGGACTGCCTAAACCAGAGCGCGCCATTTTGATCGCCGTGGAAAGCGCTTCTATCGCTTTATCCTGGCCAAACACAACCGACTTCAAATCACGATCCAACGTTTTCAACGCACTGCGGTCATCAGACGACACATTTCGTGGCGGAATGCGCGCGATTTTCGCGACGATTTCCTCGATTTCGTTTTTGCCGATGGTTTTTTTCTGCTTTGATTTTGGCGCAATACGTTGTGCGGCACCCGCCTCGTCAATGACGTCGATAGCCTTATCCGGCAGATGGCGGTCGTTGATATACTTAGCCGAAAGCTCTGCGGCTGTCGTCAACGCTGTCGATGTGTATTTGACGCCATGATGCGATTCAAAACGCGATTTCAATCCTTTCAGGATCTCGATGGTTTCGGCCACGGACGGCTC
>JAYVYF010000384.1:0-1681 GCA_043784585.1 Burkholderiales bacterium | reverse complement strand
CCCTCCGGCGCGGGTAAATCGAGCCTAGTGGCGGCGTTGCTGGAACGCGATCCCGCGATTCGGCTTTCCGTGTCGACCACCACACGGCCCCCGCGGACTGGCGAAGTGTCAGGCCGTGAGTATCATTTTGTCAGCCGTGAAAAGTTTGAGGCGCTGATTGGCGAAGGCGAATTCCTGGAGCATGCCGAGGTGTACGGGAATTTGTATGGCACGTCCAAACGCTGGATTGAAGAGACGCGCGCAGCTGGCGAAGATGTTTTGCTGGAGATTGATTGGCAAGGGGCCCGGCAAGTAAAAAGGATTTTTTCTGAAATGAGTTTTATCTACATACTGCCGCCCTCCATTGGGGTGCTGGGTGAACGCTTGGTCAAGCGCGGCAAAGACACGGCCGAGGTCGTGGAACGACGTCTCGCCGCGGCGAGAGAGGATTTACGCCATGTCCATCAGGCCGATTATGTTATTATTAACGAAGATTTTAGCGCCGCTTTGACAGATTTACAGTCAGTCACGCGAGCATTGAGATTAACCGCAACGCGCCAGCTAAAACGTTACGCCCACCTTATTTCGTAGCAGCACCCTTGGCGCATATTGCGGCGCGAAATTAACAGGGTGCAGTTAACACCGTGCCGACAAGCAAGGCGCAGGGTTTGTTTTAAACACTTTATTGGTTTTGCAACAGACAAGTCTTGTCGTGCTTTATTAAGAAATGTGGTGGCTATGTTGCCTACATATGTCTGGTTTATACGACGCGCATATCGGCAGATTCGACACGCTAAGCCGAATCTTAAATCCAAGTTCTATCAAATTAAATTCATGGCGGCAATCCAGCCGCCATGATTCAGTAGCCTCCAGTGGAGTATTCGAAATGGCCCGTATTACCGTTGATGATTGCGTTAAATTGATTCCAAACCGATTTGAATTAACCTTGGCTGCTACCGCGCGCGCGCGCCAGCTGGCGCTAGGTTCCGCGCCCTACGTTGATCCGGGCAAGGACAAGCCAACCGTGATCGCGTTGCGAGAAATTGCGGCAGGACACATCGGCGTGAGCATCTTGTCACCCGTGGTGCCGACCGCCGCCGCAACCGAGATGTAGTCGTCCTAAACGTCCGCTACGCGGCTTGATAGAGAAGGATCTGACGTCATGAGCAATCATGGATAACAATCCTCCTCCCCCTGCCGCGCCCAGTGCCAGCAAACACACTGGCAGCGACGCAAACTCAGCGCGAATTCATGTCCGGACGCGGATCGGCAAACGTGCCACGGACCGTGACCCAACGCCAGACTCCATTGCGGATAAGAACTTGAGCGCGGTGGTAATCATCCAGCCACCGGCCGCAGACGGTCACTACGACACCGAGTTCATCTCGCTGAAGAAGCTGCTTAACTATCTCAAGCCCGCAGATCTGGCAAAAGTCGAAGCCGCGTTCGCTATGGCCAAAGCTGCGCATCAGGGCCAAACCCGTAACTCGGGCGAACCCTACATTACCCATCCATTGGCGGTCACCACCATTCTTGCCGAATGGCATCTCGATCCGCAGGCGTTGATTGCCGCGATGTTGCACGACGTGGTGGAAGACACGCCGACCACCAAAGATGAAATTGCGACAAAATTTGGTAAGGCAGTCGCCGAGCTCGTGGATGGCGTATCCAAGCTCGACAAACTGCAATTCGCCACACTCGA
>JAYVYF010000383.1:0-2469 GCA_043784585.1 Burkholderiales bacterium | reverse complement strand
TTGCGCGATACTTCGGTGCCTGCGGTGCTGCTGCACCATGTTGATCCGCACCAACCGTTCGCCATCGGTGATATTCACGTGACGCCCTACTATGTTCCGCATGATGCGAACGAGCCCGTGCAATACGTGTTTTCCGATGGCGCGAAGCGGCTCGGGGTGCTGACCGATACGGGGACATTGACGGTGCATATCGAGGAAACGCTATCGGGTTGTGATGCACTTGTGCTCGAGTGTAATCACGATTTGGATATGCTGATGAATGGCCCGTATCCGGCATCCCTTAAACGTCGTGTTGCCGGTAAGTTTGGGCATCTCGACAACGCCACGTCTGCGCAATTGCTGACGCGCATTGATTGCACCCGCTTGACCCATTTATTTGCGGCACATCTGTCATCCAGTAATAATTCACCCGCGCTAGCCCAGGCCGCCTTGGCAGGCGCGATGGGCTGTGAAAGCAGCTGGGTGGGCATTGCCGATCAAGATACCGGATTCGAGTGGCGCGATGCCTGACGGCGGTGAGTGGAGGCCGTTGGTGCGGTAGCCGTAGTGTCAGAACTGTCGGTAGTAATAATCAACGCCACAAGTAAAAACGCCGACTCAAAAGTCGACGTTTTTTTCAGACCAAAATAAATTTGGATCTGAACCTTTCGCAGCGGGCGAAAATTACTTCTTCATTGCATCTTTTGCTGCGTCTTTAGCGGCTGCACCCGCATCTTTAGCAGCTTCAACAGCTTTGCCAGCAACGTCTTTAGCGGCGGTAGCACCAGCAGCTGCTGCGTCCTTAGCAGCGCTGGTAGCATCTTTACCAGCTTCAACCGCTTTAGCGCCAGCATCTTTAGCAGCGTCAGTAACGGCACCAGCGCCCGCTTTGGCAGCGTCGGTGGTTGCGGTGGCAGCGTCGGTGATAGCTTTAGGCATTTCGACTTTTGGGGCTTCTACTTTTGGCATTTCAACTTTTTTGGCTTCTTCTTTACCGCAGGCGGTAAGACCAACAGCAATAATTGCAGCAACTAGGATTGACTTATTCATGGCGACTTCCCTTGATAATTAATATGAAAAAATTTTGATCAAAAATTTTAATCGGCTTTGTGATTTCTAACAGCTCTGCGGCAAAACTTTTCTGAAAGCGATCAAATTACCCCTACGCTCTTTCAACACTGATCTGTTCCAAAGCTATTTTCAACCGAAATAAAGTATAGCATTTGTTTGACGCACTGCACAATATAGGCAAGAAAATGTAGAAAAATCCGTGAGTTGCGCTTGTTCCTGATTGTTTTGATCCCTGCATATTACAAACCAGAGGCACCGCCAACCGCTACAAGTTCCGTGCCTTCCCAAATTTCTTCAAACCGGTCGATAAAAGGTTGAGTCGAATTTGCATCGTGCAACGTAAGCACCGAGCGCTGATTTTGAAAGTAGGGCTTCCGCCAAAAGTGCGCATTGTCCGCGATGATCATCGCATCTTTTGCCTCACGTGCCTGGCCGACCGTCCGATGAATTTGAACCTGCGTGGAATGCAATTGCATGAGCATCAATAGACGCGGCAATTCGCTTTCGATCGCGGTGGTTTCATGCAGCGCGATACGAATCCGGCTGGCGCGGTTTTTCAGCAGCAGCGTTTTTAGGACTTCAATACGGGCAGGCCGTCCAAAATCGCGTTCGCGGAGCGTGGTGGGCTGTGCGTCAAATATTCGAAGTTCGCGCGTTGCGTTGGCCACCACCTGATCAATGGCCAGCAGCGCTTCCGCGTTGGATTCCATTATTTGGTAAATAATTTCAGGTGTTGTCATAGGGAGGCTTTAAGGGAGGCTATAAGTGAATAAAAACAGGGTCACAGGATCTGCACGTAACCGTTCGCCACCAGATTTTGCAGCAGCATATGTGACGATAGCGAAAGCTGCGCCACATCGCGAGGTGCCAACATTCTGGTATTGGCGAGTGCGCGCCACATCAGGCGATCTTTGTTTGGCACATCTGTAGAAATTTGCAGTTCATCGCCATTGATGAAAAACATATTATCGACAAATAAAAATTTTGTCTTCAAATCCAGCTCAACGCCATTAGCTTTAATTTTCTGGAGAAAAGAGCGAGTCGATATTTTTCTGTCAGGCGCATCAAAAAAAACGTGCGATTTGGGTTCGGTAAAGAATCGACCCGCAAATCGTTTGATCATGACCGTTTGGCTCGCCGCCTGCGTGACTTGCGCAAGGATTTGCGTGAGGCGAGCTTGCATGTTGCGGTCGATGCTGCCGGGCGCTACGGTTGCTGATAAATCACGGTCTTCGTACACCCCAACAGGGGCTAATTCATCGCGCAAAAAATCCAGAAAATCGTATGAAATTTCGGCAGCACCCGGCGCGCGAAAACCGATAGACCATGTGACGCAATCGGTTTCTGCCACGCCGTGATGAGCATAGCCCGGCGGTAGATAAAGCATATCGCCCGTTTTCAATACCCATTCCTGTTCGG
>JAYVYF010000382.1:0-2051 GCA_043784585.1 Burkholderiales bacterium | reverse complement strand
GTGACCACTTGATTCGTAGACACTGACAACGCGGTAAACCCTGTTAACGTGACCGAAAATGATCCGCTGCCCGTGGGCGTGCCAGTAATTTGACCATTGGTAGCGTTTACACTCAGCCCCGGCGGAAGACCCGATGCAGCGTACTGAAAGGTGCCCGCACTCGACACAATTTGGTAGGTGCTAGACAATATTCCGATTGTTCCAGTTGCGGTAGCAGCACTCGTGAGCGTCGGCGCGGCCGGGCAGGCAACGAGAACCGTCGCGACACGGGTCGTCGTAGAACCTGCCACCCCAGTGCCCGTATAGCCGAATGTGTCTGCGCCGCAGTAATTTGCCTTAGGCGTGTAAGTGACACTACCTGCGTGAACCGATTTGGTGAATGCAGTGACGGCGGCACCCGCCATAGGCCCTGAACCGATGGAGATCGTGTTAATTCCACCTGCCACACCTAGCGCTGAATTAAAGTAAAGGTCGGGGAAAGTCACCGAGAGAGACGTATTAAAAACAACGGGTAGGTTGGAAATTGTCGGTCGAACCGTCTCTATGTACGCCACGATGGATGCGATTGTGGCCGGGGTAATGGCGGACGACGCGCCCATATTGCCTTGACCAGCACCGTTGCCATTGGCCCAACTAAATACGGTAGTAGCGCCCGCTGTATTGTAATTCGGACCATTTGGCAATGAGCCGTGACATCCGCTGCAATACGTCTGAAAATTAGCCAGCGTGGCATGCGCGCCAAGACTCATTGCACAAACAAAAAATATTAATAGCGCGAACAATGTGCGCTGAGTCTGCGCTGCGGTTACGCGCAAAGAACGATTTTTGATCTGATTATTTTTATACCGAGTCACGGTCTCGCCCCCTTGGCTAGTCTGCGACCATTCAGATATGGAATTTTTATCTCGCCAAAACCAAGGCGAGCGTCACTGGTCACAGCATCACATAGCGCTCATATTATCTGAATTGCTTACCGAATAACGCATTTTTACATCCCCTGATTAGGGTACCGCTATTGCGCAGCCAGCCACGGCACATACCGCGCGACGCCCTGCTCTACCGTCAAAAACTCATCTGTGTAACCCGCCTCGCGCAACAGTGAAATATCGGCTTGGGTAAAGCTTTGATATTTGCCCTTGAGCGCGTCAGGAAACGGCACGTATTCGATCACACCGTCTTTTTTGAGCGCAGCGAGGTCTGATGCGGGTTTGCCTTCGGCTTCGCGAAGCGCATTCACGGTCGCCGCGGCGAGATCATTGAATGGCTGAGAACGACCCGTGCCGAGATTGAAAATACCGGAGATGTTGTTGTTATCAAGAAAAAATAAATTTACTTTGACCACATCTTCAACGCTTACAAAATCGCGGCTTTGCTCGCCGTGGCCAAAGCCGCCGCTACCTTCAAATAACTTTACTTTTCCGGTGGCGCGATATTGATTAAAGAAATGAAATGCCATTGATGCCATGCGACCCTTTTGGGATTCGCGCGGGCCGTACACATTGAAATAACGAAAGCCAACGATTTGCGAAGACGCATCATCAATACGTTTACGAACGGCTTGGTCAAATAAAAATTTGGAATAACCGTACACATTCAGCGGCGCTTCAAATGAGCGATCTTCTTTAAACGTGGTGCCGCCACCATAGACCGCAGCACTGGATGCGTACATCAGCGGCACGCCTTCTTCGACACAAAAATCAAGCAATGACAGTGAATAACGATAGTTGTTTTCCATCATGTAGCGGCCATCGGTTTCCATCGTGTTCGAGCACGCGCCCTGATGAAAAATCGCATCAATGTCGCCGCCTGAGCTGCCGCCCAACTCGCCGCTTTCCACCACCTCCAGAAAGTCTTTTTTATCAACGTATTCGGCAATTTCACAATCGACCAAATTTTTGAATTTGTCAGCGTGCGTGAGATTGTCGACCGCCACAATATCGGTGATACCACGCGCATTCAATGCTTTAACAATATTGCTGCCGACAAATCCGGCCGCGCCGGTAACGATGTAAGTCATATTCGCTCTTTAAAAGTAAACATTAACAAACCCC
>JAYVYF010000381.1:0-2041 GCA_043784585.1 Burkholderiales bacterium | reverse complement strand
TCGCGCAGTCGCCCTGCTGCCGACTCGCGCCCGCCTGATGCAGGCTGCACCAAGCCCGCGCGGCCAAGTCCGAACGGGGGCATATTTACATAAATATTTTCGTAGCCGCCCGGTTTGACGGCATAGGTTTCATGCCAGATGCCGACGCTGCCATCCGTGCCCACCGCTTTATTGAACGCTTGCCAGGCTGGTAAATGCGCCGCGTCGCGCATTTTTGCGTAAGCCAATAATTGATCCATCGAACGCCAATATTGCACCATGATAGTCGTGCGTCCGTACCAGCTTTCCGCATGCAGAAACCCCAGCTCAGGTTGCCGATAAAGCTCGACCAACATTTTGGGCATGGCCATAAAAACCGGTAGCCATTTATAAAATTTTAGCGGCTGATTAACCCGCAAACCAATCAGAAAAACCACAAATTCGCCATCAAGATTTGCGGTGAGACGTTGTGAACTTATCATGGTGTTTGCAGACCTTGTGTGTGGTTTTAAGTGCGAGCCAATCTATGCGTTGTAAGCATCTGGAAAATAGCGCTCCATTAGCGAGTCCGGTCGCAGTGGCGCAGTAAACCCGAATTGTGCATACAGGCCGTGGGCGTTACGGGTCGCCAGGGTAGTCCTCCGCAGCCCCTGGAGGTTGGGGTGTGCAATGATCGCCCGCATCAGTTCGCCGCTATAACCTTTTCCGCGATATTTAGGCAGCACAAATACATCCCCCAAATTGGCAAACGTCGCATAGTCGCTAATTACTCGCGCGAAAGCGACTTGCGCTGAACCGACATAGCCACCAAAGCGAAGGGAATTTTTCATTGCGCGCTCAAGCGTGGCGAACGGAATATTTTTCGCCCATGTCGATTGTTCGGCAAGAAATCGATGAATAAGCGCGATGTCCAATTCTGTTTGTTCGGTGCTAATGCGAAAAGCGGCCATGGATGAACTTAATATGAGTTTGTAGTGAGTGATTCGCAAGTCCGATGGCCATGCTGCTTGTCGCCGCAATCACCAGTTTGTATTGTCAACCTCGTTCGGTCACACTTTTCTCATCCGAAAAAGCGGGCAAATCCACCACTGGCGTAGCTTTCCAGCCTTTGGCGCGATGTTCCGCAATCACTGTCGTGAATACGCCGCCGCGCACCCAAAACTTTGCCGTCAATCTTGCGAAGCGTGGCTTGGTCGCTGCCACAATGTCGTCCAAAATTTCATTGGTGACTGCTTCGTGAAATTTACCCTCATCGCGAAATGACCAGATG
The DNA here is from genome assembly GCA_043784585.1 of Burkholderiales bacterium. GTDB lineage: Bacteria > Pseudomonadota > Gammaproteobacteria > Burkholderiales > Usitatibacteraceae > UKL13-2. Next base: position 792 of record JAYVYF010000381.1, on the reverse strand, counting down.
TAAAGCTTCAAACTTTTTAGCTCTACGCATAATTTGTTCGGGATGTAATCCAGATAGAGCGTAGCGAAATCGGGTTGGCCGGTTTTCGGGCACAGGCAGGTGAATTCGGGGATTTGCATGTGGATCAAAAAATCGCGATGCGGCGCGGGGCTGATAAACACTTCCAATGCCTTGGCCGCTTGTGTCGTGGGCATGTCACCTAATTGGGTAAGGTGAGCCGCCCTTTCTTTGCTGGTCAACGACTTAGCGGATTTTGTTGATGTTTTTTCTGTTTTACGATGGTTTGTCATGGCGGCCAAAATGGGAAATAGGGGGTGCATTACGTTAGAATTCATTATTATATTTCATCAAACCCGCCATGCTCCATGCTGCTGGCGGGTTTTCATCATTAAAGCAGTCGCTGTTGAAGGAAATTAAGTTGCGTCTCACTCAGATCAAACTTGCGGGTTTCAAATCTTTTGTTGACCCCACCACCATTGCCGTGCCCGGCCAGTTGGTCGGCGTTGTTGGTCCGAATGGTTGCGGCAAATCGAACGTGATTGACGCGGTTCGCTGGGTGCTCGGTGAATCGTCGGCTAAAAATTTGCGCGGTGAAAAAATGGAGGACGTCATTTTTAACGGCTCCGCGCAGCGTAAACCGGTCGCTCGTGCGAGTGTGGAACTGGTATTCGATAATTCACTTGGCCGCATCGGCGGGCAGTGGGGCCAATACGCGGAGCTGAGCGTGAAGCGCGTGCTGTCGCGCGACGGCAATTCGGATTACTACATCAACGGCCAGCATGTGCGCCGTCG
>JAYVYF010000380.1:0-7869 GCA_043784585.1 Burkholderiales bacterium | reverse complement strand
TCAACCATGGAATCGGCTTCGACACCGCAGCAATCGAATTGTTGTTGCCAACCTACGGCGAGTCTTTGGGACTTCGTGGCAAAATTTGTCAGCATTGGGCACTGAATCCGCATCCGGCCCTGATTCCGGCAATTGAGGCTGGTTGGGTCCAGTCGATACACTCATTTGGCTCTGAGCTTGGCATGGAGGACTACATCCGTGCCCGCTCTGATATCTTCTTTACGGGCGCCGACGGCAGCTTGCGCAGCAACCGGGCGTTCTGCCAAGCTGCCGGCCATTACGCGTGCGATCTGTTCATTGGGTCGACGCTGCAAATCGACTTGGCTGGAAACAGTTCTACTGCGACATTGGACCGCATTGCCGGTTTCGGCGGCGCGCCCAATATGGGTGCAGACGCACGCGGACGGCGACACAGTAGCCCCGCTTGGCTCAAGGCAGGTAGAGAGGCGCGTGCGGGCTATTCGGGTGCGCGTGGCACACCCCGTGGTCAGAAGCTGGTGGTGCAAATGGTCGAGACATTCCGCGAGCATATGCAACCGGCCTTTGTCGACACGCTTGATGCCTGGCAGCTGGCCGAACAGTGCGGTATGCCGTTGCCGCCCATCATGATTTACGGCGATGACGTGACGCACATCATTACCGAGGAGGGTATTGCCAATCTGCTGCTGTGCCGCAACGACGAGGAGCGAGAACAGGCAATCCGCGGAGTATCCGGGTACACCAAGGTCGGGATGGCACGTGATCGGCGCATGGTCGAGAACCTTCGCGACCGCCGGGTGATACTTCGCGCCGCGGATTTGGGAATCGACGTGCGTGAGGCCAACCGAAATCTCTTGGCTGCAAGGTCAATGCGTGATCTGGTACGTGCCAGCGGTGGGCTATACCACCCGCCACGCAAGTTTCGCAACTGGTGAAGAACCAAATGAGGCCGTCATGACAGGAATGGAATCGCTAAAATATAAATTCGCGGGTCGGCGAGCGGCCCAGCCCTTCCCGCCAGTGCTTGTCGGCGTGGTCGGCTCAGGCAATTTGGAAGTGCTCTTAGAGTCGACTTTGGGCGGTGCCGATGCCGAGACGATCTGCTTTTACATCGAGACCTCTGCGCGCGGCTTTGGCGTAATTTGGGAGGCAGTACTTCGCGATTTCCATGAGCGCCATGATTTCAAGGGACTCACGGTATCCATTAATGATATGGGCGCAACGCCAGCAGTTGTCAGCTTGCGTCTGGACCAGGCGGTGGCCGGCCTGAGGGAGATGACGTCATGAGATTGAGCTTTGTTGAATGCTCGGCTCGTGAGCGGGTCGCGGTACTTCTCGATAAAGATAGCCTCGAGGAATGGCTACCACCCAGTGCACGCGTGATGAGCCCACATCTGGCGGAACTGGATGTGCCCTCGGCTTTCGATGACGGCGTAGTGGTCGGTCGAGGGCGCCTAGACGGCAATTTAGTCTTCATCGCGGCTCAAGAAGGCGAGTTCATGGGCGGTGGCGTAGGAGAAGTTCATGGCGCCAAGTTGGTCGGCTTGCTGCTACGTGCGCTACGCGATCGTCCGGCGGCCGTGCTGTTGATTGCTGAGTCTGGTGGAGTGCGATTACATGAGGCAAACGCCGGCTTGATTGCGGTCAGCGAGGTAATGCGGGCACTACTCGATGTGCGCGCGTCCGGCATCCCGGTGATTGTGCTCATCGGCGGGGCGAACGGCTGTTTTGGCGGAATGGGAATCGTCGCACGCTGTGCCGACTGGGTTGTCATGAGTGACAACGCACGAATGGCGATGTCGGGACCCGAGGTGATCGAGGCGTCGCATGGCGTTGAAGAGTTTGATTCCAAGGATCGCGCTTTGGTTTGGCGCACGACCGGGGGCAAACATCGTTTCCTGACCGGCGATTGCGATGTATTAATCGATGATGATGTCGAAGCCTTCCGCTCAGCCGCTATTGCTGGCCTATCGCATGGCAGCAAAGTCACTTTGGATAGCCTAGAATTTGAAAATGTGCTACTGACCACGAGGCTTCGCGAAGCACCCGCTGGCAGTGATGCATTCGCACTGTGGCGAAAACTGGGTATCGAGGATTCGACCCGCGTGCCTGATCTCGATGCCGCTGCAGTACGCGACCTACGGCTAACCGCGATGTCCAGATAAGGATTAGAAGATGAAATGGCAGGATCTGGTCACACAATTGTTCAACTACCAGCACAATATCTGCGTGGAGGAAGACTTTCTCAGTGGATCGGCACAATTCGATGGTGCGGTTCTGAGTGTCGTTGGCACCACAAACCACGCTGCTATTGGTGTAGCGATGGCGCTAAAGCAGGCGCGGGCATTGCTCGATGTGATGGCTCAGCATCCGGGCCGCGCCATATTGTTGCTGGTAGATACCCAAGGCCAGCAGCTGCGCCGTCGAGACGAGCTGCTTGGCATCAACCGAGCGATGGCTCATCTGGGCTGCTGCGTCGACCTTGCGCGCAGGCGCGGCCATCGCGTGATCGGGCTGGTCTACGACCAAGCGCTCTCCGGTGGCTTTATCACCTCGGGGCTAATCGCCGATGCTTGCTACGCATTGCCGGAAGCCGAGATTCGTGTGATGCAAATCCCCGCCATGGCGCGTGTGACAAAAATTGCCGAGAGCCGGCTAACCGAGCTCTCTTTAGCCAACCCGGTATTTGCACCGGGAGTACAGAACTATGTGGCGATGGGCGGCGTGCGTGGTCTGTGGCGTGGCGATTTGCGTGCCTGTCTGCGCGAATCGTTGGCGCTCTCGCCGACCACTGATGAACGTGCCCGTGATGGTAAAGCACGCGGCGGTCGCCGACTCGCCGCTTCGGTAGTGCAGCAGGTGCTCACCGCTTAACGGGAACGGTATGATGCCCTCGTTGCGCCGTCACCAGCTTGTTGGACTAAGCCCGACCGGTTGGGCTGCTATACAGCGATATTCTTGCGATATACAGGCACAGACCTGCCTTGCCTTCTGGGCTGAAAAAGGGCTCCCGCTCGTGGTGACACGTCAACATTCCGGGCTGTCGAAAGACCAGATTGCTTTAGGATTGCCAGCACCTTTGCAGTGGGAGCGCCGCCGTCTGGCATTCGAAGTACCGATCAATAGCCTGCTGTTTTTCGGGGAGTTTCCCTCAGCGACTGATATTTGTCCGCTCCTTCCGCCGGCGACCCACAGCAGTTGGCTGGCGCTGACGGACTGTCTTGATGCGGTCGGCGCGGACGTTCGTGTTTACGGCAGCTATGGATGGCAGAGCGTAACTGGACTTGACTATCTTCACCCTTGCTCCGACTTGGACCTACGATTGCTGGTGCCTAATATTGCTGCAGCGCATCAGGTCGTGACAGCACTGTTTACGGCTTCGTTCACTAGCCCGCGGCTCGATGGCGAGTTGATGTTTCCCAACGGCAACGCGGTTGCGTGGCGAGAATGGCACGCCTGGCAATCTGGCCGTACGGATCGCATCCTCGTCAAGCGCCTTCGCGGTGCGACGTTGGAAAGTGGTCAGTTATGGTTGTTGGAGCCAATTCTGTGCTGACGAATCTTCAACATGTCGACTGTGCAGTAAGCACTGCTCCGCATTGGAATACTCAATGTATCGGGCGAGCCGCTATTGCCGCGATGTATGACGAGCTAGCATTGGCGCCTAAGCCTGGTTTGGTATCGTTCGTTGATTCGGGTAGCCATTTCGACATGGATGCAACGACGTTCATGCGCAGCCTATTTGCGCTCCGCCACTACTTTTTGCGTATCGCGTCGCTAGGCGCGGCGCATGCACCGTTTGAAGAATTAGAAGCCCTAGGAATTAGGGCCGAAGCCCAGATGCTAAAAGCAACGGTGGGTATCAACACTCATCGTGGCACCATATTTACAATGGGCCTACTCTGCGCGGCTGCGGGTAAGTTGCCGGAAAGACCATGCGCGTACACCCTGCGCGAAACATTAGTTGACGGTTGGGGGGAAGCCTTGAGGGAACGCTGCCGACAGGGCACTGGATCGAATGGCCAACGCGTGATTTTAGCGCTCGGTCTCCGAGGCGCAGGCGAGGAAGCTGCGGACGGATTCCCGGTGTTGTTTGAGCGGGCTGTGCCGGTATTGTCCAAAGCGCGATACAGCGGACTAGATGGTCAGCATGCAAGCCTACAGGCCTTCTTCGAGATCATGTCCATACTCGACGATACTAATCTGGCGCATCGAGGTGGTCTTGCGGGTCTGCGGTACGCCCAGTCCGAAGCCCGCCGTTTTCTTGATGAAGGCGGCGCTTACCGATCCGACGCAATTGTTCATGCGCAACGAATCCACCAGGCCTTTGTAGCGCGCCGGCTGTCGCCTGGTGGTGCGGCGGACGTGTTAGCCGCAGCAGGGTTTGTTGAACGAATCTGCCACAGCGCATGAGCTTGGCCCTACTGTTTCCCGGACAGGGAACGCAATATGCTGGGATGCTACCTTGGCTGGAGTCTGAGCCGCGTGCAGCGCCCGTGCTCGCAGCCATGGCTACTGACTTGGGCGAGGACTGGCGTGATCGCCTTAAGGATGAGGCTTGGTCCAGTGCTAACCGTGTCGCGCAGTCACTAATAACGGGAGTAGCTCTGGCAGCTTGGCAGTCCTTGGCACCCTACCTGCCGCAGCCAGCCGTTGTCGCAGGCTATAGCGTCGGTGAACTCGCGGCGTTCAGCGTAGCCGGCTTATTCGACGCAACCATTGCTCTGCAGCTAGCTCGTCATCGTGCAGCACTGATGGATGCTTGCGCCGAGGGCATGCAGGGAGGTTTGCTTTTAGTGAGTGGCGCTAGTGTTGGCGAGATCGAATCGCAATGCGTGCGTTTTAATTTGTACATCGCAATTCATATTAGTGTTGACCGTTGCATCGTGGGAGGCGCTGTGACTGCATTGGAGGCTATTGCGCCTTGGCTGCTCGCTTGCGGGGCCGAACTCACGCCGCTGCGTGTTCACGTGGCCTCGCACACGCCAATCATGGCTGCCGCTGCCGCCGGTCTTGCAAACCTGATTGACTCAGCGAAATGGCAGCGCAGCCAGAGTGTGATCGTCTGCAATGTTGATGGTATCGGGCGACGTGAGCCGGCGTCGCTAAAGCAAGCCTTTGCACGGCAGGTTGATCATACGGTGGAGTGGGACCGTTGCATGACAACTATGGCGGAACGGCAACCTCGTTGTGTGCTGGAAATGGGGCCGGGGACAACGCTTGCGAGGATGTGGGCGGCGAATTTTTCAGATATACCAGTGCGCTCCGTCGATGAATTTAACAGCGTACAAGCTATTCTTGATTGGGCACATCGGACACTTTGATCAAAACGAAATTCCGGAACGCATTTCAATACTTTCGCACCATTAATGCAAACGCCAATTTGATGCTGGAGTAAGTGGCAGGGCTCACCAAAACGGACACCATGGATTACTATTTTCATAACCATGGAGAAAAGCAATGCAGGCAATTCAGAAACGCGAAGTGACCGCCGAATTAAGAGCGAAGGCGGTCAAGCTGATCATCAAACAAGGTCCTCGTTAGAGCGAGGTCGCCAGTGCACGCCATGAGCGAGGCCGTCAAACCTATGGTCCAAAACGGATGCGAATCGAGTCAGACGAAGTCGGTTTGACGTTAAGTCTGGCCGCCGTCGAACAGATACGCAACCGCCTTGGACCGCGATGCAGGCAGATACGCAAATGCAAGGCAACGACTGACAGCAAGGACAGCTTGCTGGTGGCCCCAATTTGCTCAATCGCTAACGTCATAGCCCCGAATCAAGCGTGCGTCGCCTACACCCAACCTTAGTGCGTTGCAGAGGCAGTTCAAAGCCCACGGCTTGAATACGATTTTCGAGGCCGACGAAAACGCGGTGGGCCCGGCCAGCGTTATGATCGCTGATCCCGATGGGAACACCATTCTGGTCGATCAACATGTCCAGCATTTGCGGGTATCTCCAACTTTTTTCTTTGAGAGAGATGTTAATACTTGGGTTTGTCATCTTTTGAATCGTAAAGTGCTGGGCTGCCCTTGTGCGCATCTGCATACGCATGAGACGTCGCCTGTAAAAAGCAGCTCAACGCACTCGCAACCGTGCAGATTGCCCACAAGATGAAAAATCCCAGCGTATAGACTGCGGTGCTGCTCGCGTGCAATAGTTGATCCAGAATGACTAGCTCGGTCGGGTCGACGAGCGTGAAAATTATCCCGACGCCCAGACCAGCCGCGATGAACGAGGGCCACAGCACCCACATCAGGTATCTCGTCATGATTTGTCTTCGCCTTCGTGTCCGTCGTTGCAAGCATTACTTTGCTATGGCTTTGTCGCCGAGCGCGACACTCTTCTCGCCCGCATTCCAGTCGCCGGTCAGGCGCCAGGTGCCTGTCCCATCTTCCAGCGTCATGCTCCAGCGTGAAGCGTCTATCGGCGGCATCGCGGCGCCATAACTGCCGTCTGCTGCGCGCGCCAATAAGACCTGACGATCAAATCCTGCACGGGTCGGATGATGCAGGGTAAGCCTGAGCATTTTTGATGTGGGTGCAGCCTCGGCAAACTTGAGTGAAAGCTGACCGGTCGCGGTCATCGCGAGCTGCCCACGATAGCCCAGTGCTTTCGCGGTAGCATCGCGCTTGAGCGTCATATTGATCTCCTTACCCTCTTTGTAATAATCATCGGCGACCAGGCCGTCAGAGCTCTGGATAGCGAATCCTAGAGTGATGAATCCGGCGACCACGACGACAGCAGGACCCGCCATCAGCAGCCATGGCCAAGGTTCGCGATACCAGGGGTTGGTTGCGGCAGGAGCGGAGATGTTCATGATATTTCCTTATGTCTGGAGTGATGATGGTTTCGCATGCCGATGCTGCGGAATGCGTTTGATGCAAGTGTCGGGAACCAGCCCAAAATTTACCGGCGCCGGTTTCTCAACGTTTAAAAAAAACCGACTTCTCATGTAGTAAAAAATCGTCAGGCTTGCTGGTGCCGGCCGCGTCAATTGGCACGATGTGGAATTCAATCCGGTTCGACCCTTTCTGGACATTTTCGGCGGGTGCCCGCAAATTTAGCGTGAACATCTGCGTTGCCGTGGCACCGATGTCGACCGGAAGTGCGACACCGCTTACCGCCAGCCCGCCGATGCCGGTTGCCGTTATCATCAAGCGGCGTGGGCGCTCCTCGGTATTCATGATCTGCAGGCGGTAGACGTTTTCGATCAGGCCATCCGCCACTTCACGCGAGAGTGCATTGCGATCACGAATGACATCGACCTTGATCGGGACGCGAAGATAAAGACTGATGCCCGCGGCAAGGATGATCGCCCCCAGTACGGCGCTGTAAATGAGCACGCGCGGGCGCAGTACGCGACGAATCATTTGCCGCCAGCCCAGATGCTGGCTGACGCCATTGAGCGAGGCGTAACGAATCAGGCCAGGCGCATAACCCATCTTGTCCATCACTTGATTGCAGCCGTCGATGCATGCCGTGCAGCCGATGCACTCGTATTGCTGGCCCTGTCGGATATCGATGCCAGTGGGGCAGACCTGCACACAGATTTTGCAATCCACACAGTCACCGAGACCGGCAAGTTGCGGGTTGGTTTTCTTTGAGCGCGTGCCGCGTGGCTCACCGCGTTGCTCGTCGTAGGCAACGACGAGCGTATCGCGATCAAACATAACTCCCTGGAATCGTGCGTAGGGGCACATGTACTTGCATACCTGTTCGCGCATCCAGCCGGCATTGCCGTAAGTGGCGAGGCCATAGAAAAACAGCCAGAAGGTTTCCCACGGCCCTAGCGTCCATGAGAATACTTCTCGTCCAAGATCACCAATTGGCGTGAAGTAGCCGACGAAAGTAAAACCAGTCCACAAAGAGATCGCGATCCACACCACATG
>JAYVYF010000379.1:0-2979 GCA_043784585.1 Burkholderiales bacterium | reverse complement strand
AAAATTCACATCCAAGTAATTTTGTAATAAAACTATATTCTTGTCAACACCTCAAAATTTTATTGTGGTATTTCTGCAAATAATTATATTATTGTTTTTAATCATGTATCTACATCGCACATTAACTTACGTTTTCCGCTAATTTAATAAGGAATGGCGTTTCACTCAACGGTAAAAATGTAGCGATACTACATTTTTACCGCCTAGTTTGTCGATTGTTTGAGTGTTCAATCGAATCAGTACCCAAATTCTCGCCGGCTGTATTGACGTATGACCTGTCACCAGGCACCTTGCCTGAGCGGTATAAATGACAACATCTTGCATCAGGTTGAGCCCAGCATTGCAGCATCAACCGCGTTTTTTGTGAGCGCCGGTGCCAACAATTCGATCAACGCGTAGGTGTAGCCGCGTGAAAACCCATTTCGCTTGAGCGCAATCTTGGTCACGCTTTCAGCAAATAAATGTTTGGCGGAAATAACGCCAAGCTTTGTATCTGTTTTTGCATCAAACGCCATTTCAGCCAGCAAGCCGATGCCAATGCCCAGTTCGACATAGGTTTTAATCACATCTGAATCCATCGCCGAAAGCACAAATGTGGGCGTGAGCCCTTTTGCCGTAAACGCGGCATTCATCACGCCTCGGCCGGTCATAGAAATATCATAGGAAACGAGTGGATAGGCAGCAATGTCGGCCAGCGTTAGCTTCCGCTTATCTAATATGGGATGACCTTTTTGGGCCACCACGACGCGATTCCACGCGTAAAGCGGGAGTGTGACCAGCTCGGGAACATGATCGAGGTATTCCGTGGCAATGCCTAAATCTGCACGGCCCGCAGCCACCTCAGCCGCTACCTGCATCGGGTTCCCCTGATGAATAAATAAAGAGACTTTCGGAAAGCGTTTGAGAAAAACCGGGATCACTTTAGGCAGCAGGTAGCGCGCCTGCGTGTGCGTGGTGGCGATCACCATTTCACCCACCTTGTCATCCTGTAGATCAAGCGCCGCGCGCTTGAGATTATTCGCGTCTGCCAGGACCTGCTCGGCAATCGCCACCAGCTTTTTACCGGCGGGCGTAATATCAACTAAACGCTTGCCCCGCCGCACAAATACCTGCACGCCGAGCTCTTCCTCCAACGCCAGCACCTGCTTGCTAATACCGGGCTGGGAAGTGTGCAGCGCCACGGCGGCATCCGACACCGACAAGCCCCTGCGGGCAACTTCACATAAATAACGAAGCTGTTGCAAAGTCATCGCAGCGCCTTATATTCTATTTTGGTCTTTAATATTAACTTATTATTCTTTATAAATATATGCAAGAACAAGTAACATCACCATTCATTTTCTAAAAGTCCTCCTCTATGTATCGCTACGACCAGATTGATCAGCAAATCGTCAACGAGCGCGTCACGCAATTTCGCGACCAGACCAAACGCTTTTTACGCGGCGAGTTAGGCGAGGAAGAATTCCGCGTGCTGCGTCTGCAAAACGGCTTGTATGTGCAAAAACATGCGCCAATGCTGCGTGTCGCCATTCCTTATGGGCATTTGTCATCTACACAGGTGCGGATGCTGGCACACATCGCGCGCACCTATGACCGCGGCTATGGTCACTTCACCACGCGGCAAAATATTCAATACAACTGGCCAGAACTTGCCCGCGTCCCAGATATCTTGGCCGAGCTGGCCACTGTTGAAATGCATGCCATCCAGACCTCAGGCAACTGTATTCGTAACACCACATCAGACCAATTCGCGGGTGTGGCGCATGATGAAGTGATTGATCCCCGCCCATACGCGGAATTGATTCGCCAATGGTCAACCTTCCACCCCGAATTCGCTTATCTGCCGCGCAAATTCAAAATTGCGGTCAGTGGTTCGCTCGAAGATCGTGCGGGCACCTTGTTTCACGACATCGGTGCGCAGGCAGTGTTGAACGATGCAGGCAACGTGGTGTTTCGCGTGCTGGTGGGTGGCGGCCTAGGTCGTACGCCGATTCTGGGCCATGTCATTCACGACGCGCTGCCACCTGAACATTTGCTGACCTATTTCGACGCGGTGCTGCGCGTATATAACCGGTTCGGTCGCCGCGACAATATTTACAAAGCGCGCATTAAAATCCTGGTGAAAGAATTGGGCGTGGAAAAATTCCGTGCGGAAGTCGCCGCCGAATGGGCGCATTTAAAAGATGGTCCCGCCACCATTACGCAGGCCGAGATTGATCGTGTAGCTGCATTTTTTGTTGACCCTGTCTACGAGTCACTTCCCGCACTCAGCGCAAAATTTGAGCGCGAGCAAGCTGAGCAAAAAGGTTTTGCCAATTGGGTTAAACGCAATGTGTTTCGCCACAAGAAGCCCGGCTATGCGGCCGTCACGCTATCGCTGAAAAAAACCGGTGTAGCACCTGGCGACGCCACCGATGCGCAGCTTGATGCGGTCGCTGATCTGGCAGACGAATACAGCTTTGGCGAGATACGCGTATCGCATGAGCAAAATTTGATTCTGGCGGATGTAAAGCAAGATGATCTTCACGCGGTCTGGCTACGCGCGAAAGCGATCGGCTTTGCCACGCCGAATATAGGCTTGCTCACCGATATCATTGCCTGCCCAGGCGGTGACTTTTGCTCGCTGGCGAACGCAAAATCGATTCCGGTGGCGGAAGCTATTCAGCGCCGCGTGGAAGACAAATTAGGCGACCTCGATTACCTGCATGACGTCGGCGATCTGCAGCTCAATATTTCCGGCTGCATGAACGCCTGCGGCCATCATCATGTCGGTCACATTGGCATTTTGGGCGTGGATAAACACGGCGAAGAGTTCTACCAGGTTTCCATTGGCGGTTCACAAGGTTTGGGCGCGTCCCTTGGCAAAGTGATTGGGCCCTCATTTGCGCAAGGCGATATGGCGGACGTGGTCGAAAAGCTGGTCGGCACCTATGTTGATTTACGCATTGAGGATGAACGCTTTATCGACACCGTAAAGCG
>JAYVYF010000378.1:0-3009 GCA_043784585.1 Burkholderiales bacterium | reverse complement strand
GGCGTCTGATAGTAGTGCGGTTTCACGGTGATCGGCAGCGCCTCGGCAGCTTCCTCCCAGCGATTGCCGTCGAGCGATGCCGCCACCCGAAATCGATAGGTACCGTAGGGCAGGGCGGGGAATAAGGCCTCACGGCTTTTCCCTACCTCCACCCAATTAGGGGTGATGCCTTCCATCAGGTAGCGGAAGCGGACGCGGTCGGCGTTGAGAAGCGTGCCAGCGGTGTAGTGAATCGACAGCGGCACTGAGCCGGGCGGCAGCACGACCCCGGCTTCAGCGCCGGCGACATTTATTGCGCTGATGGTATTCACGCCGTTGACCGACACTTCTTCAATCAAAACGGACGGCGGATTATTCGCGCTGGGCAGCTTTGATGGATCGACGATGACCAGCCCCTTGAGCGACGGCAGCCAGAGTCGGCCCTTGGCATCCATGCTGCCGGCAGGCTGCACCCCGCCGGCAAATGTGGTGCTGCGCAACACATATCCCGGGCCAAACCCGGTTGAGCTCACGTTCGCAATGCGCCCCTCCGCAAATGCGTCCAGTTCGGCGCGCGCAATGCGGTAGAAACCGCGATTGCAGGTAATCCAAAAATTACCTGCATGATCTTCGATGATGACCTGTGCGATTCCGTCCCACAGTCCATCTGTGATGCGAATAGCACTGATCTGCCCATTCTTGAGGCGATTCATTCCTTCGCCGTTGGTGCCGATCCACAGCGTACCAGCCGCGTCCTCGTATAACGCCAGGATCCAGTTCGAAACCAGACCATCTTTGCGCGTGAGGGTTGTGAAGATGCCGTCACGGTAGCGAACCAAGCCCTGGCCCGATGTGCCGATCCAGAGCGTGCCGCTGCGGTCCTCAAGAATCGTCATCACGCCTTCCAGCGGCGCGCCGGCCTCGCGCACCGCCGTGAAGCCGTTGCCATTAAAACGCGCCAGCCCGGACTTGGTGCCTGCCCAAATAATGCCTGCCCGATCCTGAATCACCACGCGAACATCGACGTTCGGCAGTCCTTGTGCGATGCCAAACTTATCGAACTTTCCCTGACTCATTCGAGTTACACCTTCGGTGTATGAGCCCATCCAGATTGCACCCTCGCGATCCTCAAATACGCTGGAGGATTCATTGGTCGCCAGCCCATCGGCCTTGGTGAAGGTCTTGATGTTGTTGCCCTCGATCCGGTTAACCCCACCGCCGGATGTCGCTACCCAGGTTGCACCATCGCGGGCGTGCATGACCGACCGGACGTTATCGCTCGACAATCCCTCGGGCTGGCCGAACACGCCAAACGCACGGTTGCTCAGTCGGTTCATGCCGCCATTCCAGGTGCCGATCCAGAGGCTGTCCTCGCGGTCAACCTGAAGCGCCCAGATTTGGTCGCCCGCCAATCCCCCTGCGGTTGAGAGTGTCGAAAAGCGTCCGTCGAGCATCCGCACCACCCCGCCGCCCCAAGTTCCAATCCATAGCGATCCACTCCTATCGCGCGCAAGGTAGGTCAGCTGGTCAGTCGGCAGTCCGTTCACCACGGTGTAGGTTTTGATCTGCCCGCGTTCAACGTGAACCAATCCCGCCCCGGCAGTCGCCGCCCAAATGCCGCCAGCGGGATCGGCCAGAACATGCCTGACCTCGGCATGGGGAAATCCATTCGCAGGATTCATCACCGTAAATTTTTCCGACGCAAACGAGACTAGGCCCCCACCGGTTGTGCCGATCCACAGCGTGCCGTCACGGTCAAAATCGAGCGTACGTAGCCGTAGCGTGGGCAGCCCATCGGCCTCTTTGTACACTCGGGTAACACCCTTACCTTTTTCCCAGCGCAGCAAGCCGTTTTCGCTCGCCGCCCAAATCACCCCGTCTCGCGCCTGCGCGAATGCCCATACCCGCCGTCCTTCGGTCAAGGCGGACGCAAACGCGGGCTCCATTTGCCCATTGCGGTAGCGAGCCGCGCCACGGCTATGCCCAATCCATAGATTGCTGTCGGTATCCTCCATAAAACCAAAAATAGGTCGCGTGCCCAGTTCGGGTACGGCCGAGGACTCAAATGTCGCAAAGCGTATCCCGTCAAATCGCGCCAATCCACTTGCCGTCCCCACCCAGAGATAGCCCGCCCGCGTCTGGTACATCGCTTGAACCGTATTCAAAGGAAGCCCCTGCTCGGTCTGCCAGAGATCGATTTTGTATTGCGTGATGGCGGTTTTTAGCGCCCCGGCGGTGTCCGGGAGAAGCGGGCGCGCTGACGGTGGGTTGACGGATTGCGCATGGGCTGGTGACGCGAGCGATATCAGAAACAGCGCAAAGGCAAAGGCGAATGCAACGGCGAATGCAACGGCGAATGCAACGGCCACAGCCAAGGCCATCGCAGGCGCGTGGAAGCAGCGGGTTGTGATGCAGCGAAGCCGCGAATCTACCGTGTTTCCGGTCGGGTCGCGCACTTGATTCAACATTCGCACTGCGTCGTGCTTCGGCTCAATCGAAGTTCACAAAAGCATGTAATCGCGCATGTTTGCAGCGGAGAACAGAGGTAACAAAGTAGTGCGGGCGTCATTTGTTTGTGAAGTAGCGGGTGTCTGGAAGCAAACTCAAATTTTACCCCACGATTTGTGGGCGACGTCAGGCGAATGGCAGGCAGGGATTTCGGCTGATTTTTGCTCCCTGTTTCTTGCCGATTTATCGCTGGGCAGATATGTCGATAGATATGACGATGAATGCCCAAGCCCCTAGCGTAGCGCAATTTCCGATCAAAATTGAAGGTTGGCTATTAAACACCATAATCCACGGCATGTTACAGCCATTTTTGCGCCAACATGCCCGCCAGCAAACGAGTTTTATTTTGCGCCCATATGCTGTGGCATCATGTGCGGATGTCTAATTTTTCAGAAAAAATTACGGCCCTCACCTCCGCCACGCTAGGCCATTACGAGTCGCGTGCGCAAGACTATTGGGAAGGCACGCGTGACCACGATGTGCAGCAAAATATCGACGCGCTGCTCGCGCATATTGAAGGTG
>JAYVYF010000377.1:0-4100 GCA_043784585.1 Burkholderiales bacterium | reverse complement strand
GAAGCTGGATGGCCGTACCGTATACCCGGGCTTCATTGATTTGGCGAGCAGTGTCGGCGTGCCCTTGTCGCTGCGCGCACCCTCGTCTAACGCGGTGCCATGGATGCGCGGCGTACAGGCTCCGGCGCCCCCGGAATCGAAATTACTATCGCGTGCTCTGGCGTCGAACAACCGCACGGTACGTTCGGAAATCGATGTGGCTCAGCTGCTCGATTTGAAGGCAGATGAAATCAAGGCTGCGCGTGAATTGGGCTTTACCACCGTGCTGGCAACACCTGCCGCCGGGGTGTTTCGGGGCCAAAGTGCGCTGTTGAATCTGGCTGATGTGGTCGAGCTTGGTGGCTTGTCAAACGCCAAATCAATCGTGATCATGCCGCGTGCCGCGCAGCACCTTGCCACTGAAATCGAGCGCTCGCGCGAAGCGCAATATCCCAGTTCGCTGATGGGCGCTATTGCACTGCAGCGTCAAACGTTTTATGACGCCCGCTGGTATCGGAGCGCGCAACAATTCTATCGGGGGAAAATCAGCGCGCAAGAGCGCCCCCAAGAGAATGCGTCGCTGGAGGCACTCGCGGCGGCGCTGGCAGGACGTCAATTAGTGATTCATCAGGCCGACACTGAGCAGGATTATTTGCGCATCGCAAAAGTTCGCGATGAGTTTTCGCTGCGCTCGGTCGCACAGGGCAATGGTTACGAATACCGCCGCGCTCAGCAATTAAAATCGCTGGCGCTGGCGGTCATTGTGCCGATTAATTTTCCACTGCCGCCCGAAATTGAGAATCCCGATAGCGCCATTGATGTGCCGCTTGAGGCGCTCCAGCATTGGGAGCAGGCACCTTCAAATCTGGCCAATATGCAAAAAGCCGGGATTGAATTCGCGATCACGTCCATGGGTTTGCGCGAGGCAGGCAAAGACTTCTGGCCCAATATCCGGCTCGCGGTGCGGCGTGGCTTAAGCGCTGAGGCAGCGATTGCAGCGCTCACCACCGTGCCTGCCAAATTACTGGGTGTATCCGCGCAACTCGGCACACTCGAGCCCGGCCATGTGGCAAATCTGGTGATCGCGAATGGCGATTTATTTGACGCCAGCGACGCGATCCAGGCGAATAGTGCGAACGCAGCAGAGATTGAAATCGCGTTTGTCGATGGCCGTCCCTATCTCGCCCCTGCCTTTGATCGATTCGATGTGCGCGGCAAATGGAAAATCAGCAAAGCTAGCGAGCCAACCAAATTTATGGAGTGGGATATCACCGGCACCAAAGCAAAGCCGCAATTGAAACTGGCTGGTGTAACCTGTGACATCCGCGTGCGGGCGAGACAACTGGTCGTCACTCTGCCGTGCGGCAAAAATGGCGGTGACACCGAAACGATTGTGGCTGAATTTTCTGCCGAGCAATTGCGCGGCACCGCCCAGCAGGTAAACGGCCGCTTGCAAGCTTGGTCGGCCCAACGCGTTGCCCCATACGTAGCACCGGTCGGCGCCACGGAAATGGCGGCGGCGTCTGTTTCCGTGCCTGCCAATGAGACTGGTCAGGGCAGCGCTCCTCAAGCTCCCATGCCGGTGATTAAAGATGTGATGCCGCCACTGCTGCCGTCTACTTACCCGGCCGGACCCTATAGCGTCGGCGCGCCGCCGCGTCCTTCACAGCTGATGGTTCGTAACGCCACTGTGTGGACGGGGGTTGGCAATAGTGCGCCGGTAAAAGCTGATATGTCGGTGCGTGATGGCCGGATCGTGGCGATTGGCACAAACCTTTCAGCGCCGGCAGATGCGACCATTATTGATGCAACAGGTAAACATCTCACCGCAGGCATCATTGATGCACACTCTCACACCGCAATTTCGGCGGGCGTTAATGAATTCTCGAGCTCCATCACAGCTGAAGTGCGGATTGGCGATGTCATTGATGCGACCGACATCAATATCTATCGCGAACTCGCGGGCGGCGTTACGGCGGCAAATCTGCTGCATGGTTCGGCCAACGCGATTGGGGGGCAAAACCAGGTCATCAAAATGCGCTGGGGTGCCGATGCCGAGGGACTGAAGTTTGCCAATGCAATGCCGGGAATTAAATTCGCGCTGGGCGAGAACGTAAAACAATCGAATTGGGAAAATTCGGGTTCGCGCTATCCGCAAACTCGCATGGGCGTGGAACAGATTTATCGCGATGGATTTCAAGCCGCAAAACTGTATCGCGAAGGTTGGGAGAAATGGCGTTCGACCAAAACGGGGCTTGAGCCGCGGCGGGATTTGCAGCTTGACACCCTGGTCGAGATTTTAGACAACAAGCGCGTGATTCATATTCACTCTTATCGCGCTGATGAAATACTGATGTTTGTAAAAATAGCCAAAGAGTTTGGCTTCACCGTGGCGACTTTTCAACATGTGCTGGAAGGCTATAAAGTCGCCGATGCGATTGCCAGCATCGGGGCGGGTGGGTCGACCTTCTCAGACTGGTGGGGCTACAAAATGGAGGCCTTCGATGCCATCCCTACCAACGGCGTATTGATGCACAAGGCGGGGGTATTGACGACGTTCAATTCGGATAGCGATGAGCTGGCACGTCGCCTGAATACTGAAGCGGCAAAGGCCGTTAAATATGGCGGAATATCGGAAACCGAGGCGCTGAAATTTGTCACCATCAATGCGGCAAAACAGTTGCGCATTGACAACCGCGTCGGCTCGCTTGAAGTCGGCAAGGACGCTGATTTCGTAATCTGGAGTGGCAGTCCGCTTTCCACTTTTGCGCGTGCCGAACAAACCTGGATTGACGGCGCGCGTTACTTTGATTTAAAAACAGACAGCGATCTGCGTGAGCGCGCGCGACTTGAGCGTGCCCGCATTGTGGCAAAAGCGATGCCGGCGCGACTGGCGCGCCTGAGTGGCCCCGCCGGTGGCCCGTCCACTGGTGCAGCGGGTGCACAAAGTACGCCGCGCCTTGGCGCTGACATGCCGCCTTCGTCGGTGTCGGAATTGATGGAGTATGTGGCGTTTCAACGTTGGCTGCATGAGGCGGGCCAAATTCACGATGGTTACTGGAGCGGTGGCGCATGGCACGAATGTACCGAGGACGCACGATGAAACTGAAATCCCGGCTTCTGAGTTTGGCAGCATTGGCGTTGGCCGGTTTGGTCAGCCTGAGCGCGCAAGCTACACCGAACACGCCTCCTGCGGCGCAATCCAAACCGGTCCTGCTTACCGGCGCGACGCTGCATACGGTGAGTGGTGCCACGATTGCCAATGGCCGGATGTTGTTGGAAGGTGGGCGCATCACAGCCATCGGTACGGCGGCGGCAATACCGGATAACGCCATGGCGACCGTGATCGCGATGCCGGGCAAACATATTTATCCTGGCTTGATTGCTGCAAATACCGCGCTGGGTCTGGTCGAAGTGGAGGCCGTGCGCGCCACCATTGACACTGCGGAGACTGGCGCGGTCAACCCGAATTCGCGGGCGCTGGTGGCAGTGAATGCGGATAGCGAATTGATCCCGGTGGCGCGTGCAAATGGCGTGTTGGCAGCGCTTTCTGTGCCGCGTGCCAGCCCCATCGCCCTAATTGTGGGCACCTCCGCATTGTTGCAACTGGATGGCTGGACGTGGGAAGAAATGGGACTTGTTCCGGAAGTGGGCCTGCATGTGACGCTGCCTTCGATGCGCCTTAACGCGGCGCTCTACCCAAACCTGGCACCGGCCCGGCTGGAAGATATGCAGCGTATGGTCAATCAACGGCTGCGAGTATTGGAAGATGCGTTGGAAGCCGCACGCGCCTATGCCAATACCCGCACCGCGGAACCCAAAACACCGATTGACTCGCGCTGGGAGTCAATGCGGCCTGTTTTCGCCGCTGATAAACAGCGCCCGGTATTTGTCGTGGCCAACGAGCTGCCGCAGATTCGTTACGCCATTGGCTTGGCGGAACGGATGGGCTTAAAGCTTGTTATCGTCGGCGGCTTGGATGCCGCGCTGATAGCAGAAGTGCTGCGCGAACGCCAAATCCCGGTCATCATTGCAGGCGTGCATCGGCTGCCCATGCGTCGTGGCGATGATACCAACGCGCCATTTCGCCTGGCCGCGCGTTTATCGGAAGCGGGCGTGCG
>JAYVYF010000376.1:0-5504 GCA_043784585.1 Burkholderiales bacterium | reverse complement strand
GGGATCTGCTGCTTGTTTATGCTACAGAAAGCGGATGTCTCACCCAAAAACCCGGCTTCGGAATGACCGTGTCAGGGGTCGAAAACAAGTGCGCCAGATGCTTCGCAGGCCTCTGCAATGTAGAATGATGGACTGCGCATTTTTTGCTTTAATCTTTTCGATAAATCCCCATGATCGCCTTATCTGCCAACTCAGCTGCCAACCCCACCGTCTCCCAAATTCGTCAGGCCTTTGTCGATTTTTTCGTCTCTAAAGGCCATACGCACGTTGCCTCGTCATCATTGGTGCCCGCTGACGATCCGACGCTTCTGTTTACCAACGCGGGCATGAATCAATTCAAGGAATGTTTTTTAGGCCTTGAAAAGCGCGCTTATAACCGTGCCGTGACCTCGCAACGCTGTGTGCGCGCGGGCGGTAAGCACAACGACCTGGAAAACGTCGGCTACACCGCGCGGCATCACACTTTTTTTGAAATGCTGGGTAACTTCAGTTTTGGGGATTATTTCAAACGCGATGCGATTAAATTTGCATGGGAGTTATTGACTGTTGTTTATAAATTACCCGCCGAAAAATTGACCGTCACGGTCTATGCGGATGACAACGAAGCTTATGACATTTGGGAAAAAGAAGTTGGCGTGCCGAAAGAGCGCATCATCCGCATCGGTGATAACAAGGGCGGGCGCTACGCTTCGGATAATTTCTGGATGATGGGTGATACGGGCCCCTGCGGGCCGTGCAGCGAATTATTTTACGATCACGGCCCGCACTTTCCTGGCGGCCCTCCCGGCTCGCCCGATGAAGATGGTGACCGCTTTATTGAAATATGGAATCTCGTTTTCATGCAGTACAACCGTGAAGTTAAAGACGGGGCGATGATTCCGCTGCCGAAGCCATCTGTCGATACCGGCATGGGCCTAGAGCGGTTGAGTGCGGTGCTGCAACACGTTCACGCCAATTACGAAATTGATTTATTCCAGGCGCTGATCAAAGGCGCGATGCGCGAAACCGGCTGCACCGATATTGAATCGCCGAGCCTGCGCGTGATTGCCGATCATATTCGCGCTTGTGCTTTCTTGGTCTGTGACGGCGTGATTCCGGAAAACGCCGGTCGTGGCTATGTGCTGCGCCGCATCGCGCGCAGAGCGATGCGCCACGGTTACAAGCTCGGTCAAAAGCAACCGTTCTTTTATAAATTAGTCGATGATCTTGCCGCAGTGATGGGCGATGTTTTTCCGGAAATTTCAGCTTCTAAAGAGCGCGTTAAGGCGGTATTGAAACAAGAAGAGGAGCGGTTTGGCGAGACGCTTGAAAATGGTATGTTGATCCTCGACGCGGCGGTTGGCGACGATGTTGGCATGGGCAACAAACGGCTCGATGGCGAAACCGCATTCAAACTTTACGACACCTTCGGATTTCCGGTTGATCTCACCGCCGACATCGGCCGTGAACGTGGCTTTGAAGTCGATATGGCGGGTTTTGAAGCGGCGATGGCGGTGCAACAACAACGCTCACGTGGCGCGGGTAAATTTGTCGCCAAAGGTACCGTGGTTTATGACGGCGCCAAGACTGATTTCAAAGGCTATGAAGTGTTAAGCGCGACCGGCCAGATCCTGGCGTTATATCGCGATGGCTCCAGCGTGAAAGCATTAACAGCCGGTGAAGCGGGCATCGTGGTGCTGGACAAAACGCCGTTCTACGCCGAGTCGGGCGGGCAGGTGGGCGATGTGGGTGTGCTGGCTAGCGGCGGCGCGACGTTTGAAGTTGCGGACACGTCAAAAATTCAGGCTGATGTATTTGGACATTACGGCGCGGTCGCGGCGGGCATATTAAGGGTCGGCGACAGCATTTCGGCGAACGTGAATTTGGATATTCGCGCCCGCGTGATGCGTCATCACTCGGTCACCCACCTCATGCACAAAGCGCTGCGCGAAGTGCTCGGCAACCATGTTCAACAAAAAGGCTCGCTGGTGGATGCCGACAAAACGCGTTTTGACTTCGCGCATAACTCACCGCTGACAAATGTTGAAATCGCGAGAGTTGAAACAATAGTTAATACTGAAATTCTCAAGAACGAACCCACCAGTGCGAAGGTGATGGGTCTCGAGGCCGCGCAAAAAACCGGCGCAATGATGTTGTTTGGCGAGAAATATGGGGACGAGGTCCGCGTGTTGGAAATCGGCTCATCAAGAGAATTATGCGGCGGGACGCATGTGGCGCGGACCGGCGACATTGGCTTGTTTAAAATTGTCGCCGAAGGTGGTGTCGCGGCGGGTGTTCGCCGTGTTGAAGCAGTCGCGGGATCAGTTGCATTTGATTATGTGCAAAACATGGAAAGGCAGCTTCAAGGCTCTGCTGCGCTATTGAAAGCGCAGCCGCAGGAAGTTGTAGCCAAGGTAAGCGCATTGCTGGAAAACATCAAGGCGCTTGAAAAGCAATTAAGCAACCTGAAATCCAAAGTCGCGACTTCGCAGGGTGATGACTTATTAGGCCAGGCAATTGAAGTAAATGGCGTGAAAGTGCTCGTTGCCAAACTTGAAGGTGTGGACGCTAAAGGCCTTCGCGACACCCTGGATCAGGCTAAAAATAAGCTGAAATCAGGCGTGATTGTATTGGCCGTGGTCGATGGTGACAAAGTGCAAATTGCGGCTGGCGTCACACCCGATTTGACGATGAAATTTAAAGCCGGCGAATTGGTAAACCACGTTGCGCAGCAAGTCGGCGGCAAAGGCGGCGGCAAACCCGATATGGCCATGGCGGGCGGCACGGACGCTTCGCAGCTTGCAGCTGCCTTGGCGTCAGTGCGTGCCTGGGTGGAAGCCCGATAATTTGTTGCTTTCGTTCATGGTTTGTCGTGCGCCAGCAATCGAAATTTTTAAGAAAGAATCGTGATGAAAAAAGTTGGTTTGACCTGCCGTGGCAATTTGTTGGCGGCGCTGGCGACGGCGCTGTGGCTGGTCACAGGTAATGCGTTTGCACAAGCTGCCGTAAACGTGACTGCACCATTAGCCGGAGCACGCTACGGCGTTCTCTCGCTGATCGGTGATCGCCTTTACGTCGTGACCAAACAACCGCCCACCGCGGCACAGCCTGAATCGTTCCAAAAAATTGATCTGATATTGCCGGCGGCGGTGTTTGATGAATTCGTACTAAAGAGTGTTGACGGCTTGATCAAGCGCGCTATTCCCGACGCGAATATCAAGCTGCTGGCGGTAAATGAGCCAAAATTATTTATGCGGCAAACGGATTTGATTGATGCGGGCGCGTCCTTGGCGAGTTTGCTTCCCGCAGTGCGTGATGCCACCGCAAGTACCGCAATCGACAAGCTGGTGCTGATCACTAAATTTCCCGATCAAGCGCATGTCAAGATGGGCAAGTCTGCATTGGCTGCGGGTAATTTTTTTGGCCTGGGATTTTATTCCGATGATTCTCAAGCGTCTCCGGCATCAGTCCCAGCCCCCGGCCCCGCGCCCTCAACGCCAGCTGTTCTGGCCGCAAAATCCTCCAGGCGCGCAGATAAAACATCATCGCCACCCGCGTTCGTCGCGCCATATGTTTATATTCAGGTCCTGCTGATCGATATTAAAACCTGGACCGTACTCAAGCAGGAAACGACTGCCGTGGCCACGATACGAGTGGTTGCGCCCATTGCCAAGGCCAAAGACAGCAACCCGACCGCCTTGGCGCCTCCGTCCGCCTATGACGCCATGTCCGGCCAGGATAAGGTTGCCACGATCTCAAAAATGCTGGATTACGAATTGGCAGTCATGGTTCCAAAATTGTTGGCGAAATAGTCCTAGTTTGTCGCCTGAAATAGATAAATGTTATGAGCGAATTTAAGTTCTGCCCCCGCTGCGCCACGTCTCTTACAGAACGTGAATTTGCCGAAGATGGCGGGCCCACCAAACGGCGGGCTTGCTCGAGTGACGCCTGCGGGTTTGTTCATTACGACAATCCCACACCCGCCGTCGGCGTGCTGCTTGAGCAGGATGGTGAAATTATTTTGGCGCGCGGCGCGGGTTGGCCGGAAGGTTTTTTTGCTTTGATTACCGGATTTTTAGAGCGTAACGAAGACCCGATAAAAGGCGTGATTCGCGAAGTCAAAGAAGAAACCAATCTCGATGTGGTGGAAACCAACATCATCGGCAACTATATTTTTGAACGCAAAAATGAAGTGATGCTGTGCTATCACGCGATTGTCACCGGCGAAATCAAGCTCTCACCGGAGCTCGCTGAAACCAAACGCTATCAGCCCCACGAACTACGCCCATGGCCGCGCGCAACCGGTTTTGCGGTGGCAGATTGGATGAAGTCGCGCGGATTGGAAGTGAAGTTTATTGATCGGCCGTTGATCAATGTGCAGCCGAAAACTTGAACTAGAAAGTACTTATGGACGAAAAAAAAACACAGCCCACGATCCAACCGGAATCCATCGCCGCCCAAGCCTTGGGCTGGATCGACGAAAAAACCAAAGGCGTGGTCGAGCCGATCTACACATCGACCACGTTTATTCGCGATCCGGACAACCAGTATCGCAATGGACGTATTTACGGCCGCGATCAAAACCCGACCTACGATCAGGCTGAAGCGGTGTTGACGGCACTCGAAGGTGGCCATGCTTCGCTGCTTTTCGCATCCGGCATGGCCGCAGCCACAGCCGTGTTTCAGGCATTATCGCCTGGAGATCATGTATTAGCGCCACAAGTGATGTACTGGTCGCTGCGCAATTGGCTCAAAAATTTTGCGACGCACTGGGGCTTGCAGATCGATTTTATCGATATGGAATCGCCCGATGCGGTGCGTGCTGCGATCAAACCGGGGCAAACCAAGCTGGTGTGGATCGAAACACCCGCGAATCCGTTGTGGACGATTACCGATATTGCCCTGACCTGCGAGATTGCACATGCGAACGGCGCGATGGTCGCGGTGGATTCGACGGTGGGTACGCCGGTATTGACGCAGCCGCTGAAGCTGGGTGCGGATATCGTTATGCACGCGGCTACCAAATATCTGAATGGTCATTCAGACGTGATTGCGGGTACCCTGACGACCCGCGAGGATAATCCGACATGGCAACGCATTCGTTCTATCCGCGCGCAGCTTGGTGGCGTGCTGGGGCCGTTTGAAGCGTTCCTGCTTACCCGAGGCATGCGCACGTTGTATCCACGGGTTCGTACTGCCTGTGTATCCGCACAGAAAATCGCCGAGCATTTCGAAAAGCATCCGTTGGTGGCCGAGGTGATGTATCCCGGCCTGCCCTCGTTTGCGGGTCACGCGGTGGCTAAGAAGCAGATGACGGGTGGCTTTGGCGGAATGATGTCGATCAGAGTGAAGGCAGGCGCCCGGTCAGGTGAAGCGGCTGCGATAGCGACTGCGGCGAATGTTCAGTTATGGAAGCGCGCCACGTCCCTGGGCGGCGTCGAGAGTTTGATCGAACACCGCGCCAGTGTTGAAGGGGCGGGTACACCTGCACCAACAGATTTGCTGCGGATGTCTGTCGGCATCGA